>CAYSMQ010000013.1:13396-28551 GCA_964432035.1 uncultured Ardenticatenaceae bacterium | reverse complement strand
CAGCCTGCGCGAGCAGATTGGCATCGTGCTGCAGGACACCTTCCTCTTCAGCGACTCTGTAGTCAACAACATCCGCTACGCCAGCCCTGACGCCAGCGACGAAGAAGTCATCGCCGCCGCCCAGCTAGCTCAAGCCGATGACTTCATCAGCCGCCTGCCTGATGGTTACGAGACCGTGCTTGGCGAGCGGGGTGGGGGGCTCAGCCAGGGCCAGCGCCAGCTCCTGGCCATCGCCCGCGTGGCGCTCACCGATCCTCGCATTCTCATCCTCGACGAAGCCACCAGCAGCGTAGACACGCGCACCGAGCGCAAAATCCAGGCCGCCCTCGACACCCTCCTACAGGGCCGCACCAGCTTCGTCATCGCCCACCGCCTGAGCACCATCCGCAACGCCGACCAGGTTCTCGTCCTGCAGGCCGGCGAAATTGTCGAACGGGGAACTCACGATGAACTCCTCGCCCGCGAAGGCGCCTATTACGACCTCTACATGTCCCAATTCCGCCGCGAAGAGCAACCCGTGTAAACGCATTACAACCAGAGCAACAAATGCCGCAGATGCCCGTGCTGACGCACGCGGCGCCGATATGCACAGATAAAAAAGAAAAATCTGCGTCCCATCCGCGTTCATCTGCGGCAAATTCTCAATGGCGGCTACGAGCTGCCTACGATCCGATCCTCAATCTCCCACACATGATCCAGCTCATGCCACGCCAATCGCCGCACAAATTGCCGCGGCGGCCAGCGCTTCCCCCCGCGGGGCCCTTCCGAAGGCAACCTCCCCGCTGCCCCTTCCTTTAGCCCCTCCAGAACCCCCTCCCGCAGCCGTTTCATCTTCACGCTATCGCTCTCATCATCTTCCCACCTCACCTTCCAGCCCAACGTTCGCAGGTAAGAACGACTCGACCCCATAACATGATCCACAATCCCATCTAGTGCCCGCCCGCCGCAACGCGGTCCTTTCTCCAGTTCCTTGCCTTGTGCCTTCTCCACAGTCTCATCAAAAGCCGTCCAATTCGCCTTCAGCAATCGCTCCAACCGCCGAAGCTCCTCCTCGTCAATTGGCTCTTTATCGATGGTCAACGCCGCATTCGGCGCGCCAAAATCCGTCGTCGAATCGCCCTCCACCCGTTCCACCACCTCAAACGCGCTCCCATCCGAAGGCGCCTCAAACCCCACATCCGCGCCTTCTACAATCCGCGCATACCGCGGCCCATACTCTAACAACGCCTGCAACGCCGCCTCCTCATCCTTCCCCCAGCGGCACCACCCCGGCCAATCCACCGCCCCCGCGAATACTTTCTTCTTGCCAATTTCAAGAAAGGTCCTGTACCGGTCTTGTCCTTCACCCATAGCGGCAACCTCCAGTTAGCACACGTAGCTACTCTACTAGGTCACCAAAGTACCGGTAACGTCCCAGATTGCAAGTACTCCCCCGCACCGGACCTAGGAACATACTATCAGTTGGAGCGCGAGCTTCTAGCTCGCCGCAGCAAACAAGAAGTCCGCGCTCCTATGTCTGTCAAGCCATAGTGTACGGGCACAAATAGTCCCGCTATGGCTATCCGCCAACGCGTAGATTGACCTCCCCAATACCGCCTTCAACACTAATATCCAGCGTCACCTCGCTCGCACCGAACGCATCATTGGTGTACGTATCCCCGTTCTGGCTAAGCCCACTGGCGTTGACGCTGCCAATCCCCTGTTGCACGGCAACGCGTGCGCCCACCTCAGAGGGCAGAATCACCGTCACCGAACCAACGCCACCGCGGATCTCCGCCTCCATATCTTGCTGCCAATCGTTCGCCAAATCAAGGCTGATCTCGCCGGCGCCCGTTTCCATGCGCAAGGTCTCCAAACTGCCGCCAAGATTCACATCAACCTGTCCGGCGCCGGTGTTCATGCGCAAGCTACGTAGATCGAGGCCCACAAGGTCCAGATCGCTTTGACCGGCGCCCAGATCCACTTCCATCTCCATGGGCGTTTCCTCGTTGAAACGGAGTTCCCACTGATAGTCGATATCGTCGTCAGGAATACCTACGTCTTCAACCTCCGGCTGGGTGACCGTCAACCGCCCGACGCCACCGTTTACTTCGTATGCCACGTCCGGTTCCCACTCGTCGACATTGTACGTAAATGTCGCGTCCATCAACTCCTGGCTACTGGTTGAAACGTCCAGACGACCAGCGCCCATACGCAAAATGACTTCTACCTGACTAGCGTCCTGCCGGGCAACCGTTTCCTCCTTCGTTTGGGTTTCTCCCACCGCGATGCGGCGACCGCAGCCCGCTGACAGCACCAACATTAACAACAGGTAAAACACCAACAATCCCCAGCTATGTTTGCGCTCCATGTCCAGTATTCTCCTTTTGAAGTATCGCACCGCAGACTGTCCAACACGTAACAATTTACTCTATTCGCTGCTGCTACCATCAGTGACTTTCGTCACTATTTCCCCAGTTACAGAAGATCTAAAATGTAGAGGCTTCGGTAGCGATAGCTTACGAGCTGGGTAAGGCCGGCTGCTTAAGTTCGACAAGGTTGGCTCGTGAAGCGGCCCTACCCGTTGAAAACGGAAGGCGTCTACAATGACGCGCAAGCTGTTGATTCACACGAAGTTACATTTACCCTTCATCAGACCAAAACTGGTTGCCCGGCCCCGTCTCCAGGAACAGATTGCGCAAGGGCTTCTGGCTCCGCTGACCCTTATTGTCGCCCCGGCCGGTTTTGGCAAGTCAACCCTATTAGCCGCATGTGCGTCAGACTTGGGAATGCCCGTAGCCTGGCTATCTTTGGACAAGGACGATAATCAAGTACCGTGCTTCCTCAACTATCTGCTCGCTACCTTGCGTGAGGCCGGCATTGCTCTCGGGAGCGAAACCTTGCGACTGATATCGGCGTCGCCGCAACCCTCCCCGGAAGCACTCCTAACTAGCCTCATCAACGACCTGAACAGCAGAGACAGCGAAATCGTTCTGGTGTTGGATGACTACCAGTTTCTTTACAGCCAGCCTATCCATAAGGCAGTCGCCTTTTTGCTCGACCATTGTCCTAAGACGTTACATCTTGTGATCGCTTCGCGGTCCGATCCCCCGCTTCCTTTAGCGCGGCTACGAGCGCGGGGGCAGACGGTTGAATTGAGAACCGCCGACCTCAGCTTTACTGAAGACGAGGCAGCGCAGTTCCTGAACGATGTCATGGACCTCGACCTGGATGCAGAATCCGTCGCCGCACTGGCCAAACGCACCGAGGGCTGGATCGCCGGTTTGCAGATGGCGGCCCTTTCCATGCGCGACCGCAAAGACGTGCGCGAGTTTATCGAAGGCTTCTCGGGCACAAACCGCTATATTCTGGACTATTTGCTACAGGAGGTCTTGGCCGGCCAGCCGCCGGAGATTCAACGGTTCCTTCTGCATACCTCAATCCTGCGCCGTCTGGCCGCTCCCCTCTGTGATGCCCTCCTCGCCGCTGACGACAGCTCTAGCAGCCGGTCAGCCTCTATCCTCGAGTACCTGGAAAAGGCCAATGTTTTTCTTGTACCCCTGGATGACGAACGGACCTGGTACCGCTATCATCATCTATTTGCCGACTTGTTGCGGGCGCAGCTTAAGGGTTCGCTTGGTACGGAGCGGTGTGCTAGGTTGCACCTTCGCGCCGCTGACTGGCATGCACAGAATGGCTCGGTATTAGAAGCGATCCACCATGCATCGATGGCCAGAGACGATGAGCGGGTTGAGCGCTTTATCGAACAGCATTATCGGGAACTGGTGAGTCGCGGCGAGCAGTCTGGGATGCGTCTTTGGACTGGAATACTAAACAAAGAACTTGTCTATCGCCGGCCCTGGCTATGCATTTATGAAGCGTTGAGCCATTCCTGGTTTGGAGAGCTAGACGAAGCGGACCGCTTGCTGGAAGCAGCCGAAAAGCAGATTCAATTCGAAACCTCGACCCCCGATACCCGTTCAATGCAGGGGCTTCTTGCCTACGTTAGAAGCAGGGTGACTGCCATGCGCGGTGACATCCATCGAGCGATTGAGTTTTGTCTCGCCGCTCGCCAATTTGCCGCTGCCGGCGACCTGGCGCAGCAACTAGATACGCGTATCACGCTCGGATACGAATACTTTCTGAACGGCGATTACGCCAACGCCGGCTCCATCTTAAAGGAGACGATTCAATCAGGCAGAGCCGTGGGCGCTGTCATTAACACCGTAGCCGCATCTTGCCTCTTGGCCCGAATGTATGCTGTGCAGGGCAAGTTGCATAAGTCCCATGAAACATACCAGATCGCTGCACACTCCATCCCCGGGACTGGCGGGCAGCATCTCGGAGCTCACGCCCTGGTAGAAATCGGCATTGCAGATCTGTTGTGTGAGCGGAATGAGCTCGCCGCTGCTCTTAGCCACGTCGAGCAAGGTCTAGAACTGCTTCCTCTCTGGGACAAGGCCGATGATTGGGTCCTCGCCTATATCACGCTGGCGCGAATTTATCTTGCCCAGGCAAACGTAACCCGCACCCTGGAAGCTGTGGAAAGAGCGAACCACCTGATTCAAACGAGGGGTGTCTTCTCGGAAGCGCGCCAGGCGGCTGAGATCGCACAGGTTAAACTATGGCTGGCTCAAGGTGATCTTCTCGCAGCCGGCCACTGGGCTTCATCCCAGGAGGAACGCTTTGGCTCGGATGATCCGTTTGCCTTTCAGGACGAGCTAGCGCGAATCGCCCTTGCACGTGTATTCATCGCGCTGGAAAGACCCCATGAAGCCGTCGATTTACTGTCACATCTGGAAGAAATCGCCCGCTCGGCCACCAGGGTCGGCCGCGTCTTAGAAATCTCACTCCTCAAGGCACTCGCATTGCAGGAGGCGGGCGACTGCCAGCGTGCTTTCGTGGCCCTGGCGACGAGCTTAACCCTGGCCGAACCCGGGCGCTATGTGCGCATTTTTCTTGATGAGGGACAGCCAATGCAGTTACTGCTCGCTCAATGGCTGGCGCACCCCGGCGAGGTCGCTTCACGGCGCTATGCCGAGCACTTACTTTCCCAATTCGAAACCGAACCCTACGCGGTTATCGAAGCGCAGGCAGAAGGCTGTGGGGCCGGCTACCTGATTGAGCCCTTAAGCCCACGTGAGCTGGAAGTCCTCAACCTAATTGCCATCGGCAGGACGAACCCACAGATCGCACAGCAGCTCATCGTAGCTGCCGGCACCGTTAAGGCTCACACGGCCAGTATCTACCGCAAGCTGGACGTCGCCAACCGCACCGAGGCTGTGGCGCGCGCCAGGAAGCTTGGCGTTCTCGCCTAGCTGCACCCGACAGCCTTCCAACTAAACCCCGAAGATAAACCACCGGTATTCCCTTCGGCAGATTCGGGCAGACTTGGCGCGCGCTAAACTTTTCATTACTCAGATACGAAGAGAATAGACATCAGTCAGAATCTACAACCGCGAAACCACCAACTATGGAGGTTATCATGAAATGCCGAGCGACCATCTTACTTATATTAGTTCTACCCCTTGTCCTTGCATCATGCGCTCGCCAACAGCCGAAGTCCCCAAAAGAAGTGTCTGTCGCCTGGTCTGAAGTTGATCAAGGCGTAGGACTGGAGGTTGGCGACATTCTAGAGGTTGTGCTCCCAGCCAATCCATCTACTGGATACTTGTGGGAAGTTGGCTTTTATAATCAATCCGTGCTCAAGCCTTATGGAGAGCCGGAGTTTTCGAACAGCAGCGCAAACCTTGGCGCGGAAGAATCGGAGAAATTGCACTTCGAAGCAATTGGTGAAGGTGAAACCAAATTGATTCTGGTCTACCAGCGATCCTTCGAAAACGAAGAATTGGATCAGCAGACATTTGAGCTCGATGTCGTTGTGAAGTAGACGATTGAACAGGGAGTTAACCAGTAAACCTGAGAAATAAACTCCGAATATACCCTTTGGCAGATGTGAGCTTTCTCGGTGCACGCGAAACTATAGGCAGATATTGCTAAGGAGCGCCACAATGCCCCAACACTACGAGATCAGAGTCAAGGGCCATCTGGATCCATCATGGTCCGATTGGTTTGCAGGTCTGACGTTAACACATTTGGAAGGGAATGTGACCTTACTTTCCGGCCCACTACCCGACCAGGCGGCCCTGCACGGGCTGCTCGAGCGCATTCGCGATCTCAACCTGACTCTGATCTCGGTTTCCTGCGCTGATGCATCCTCCTGCCACGCCGATAAGGAACTAAGGTGAGGCGCCCATCTACGAATAGGAGGTGCTGTGGTGGAAACGACCATTCGCAAACCAATTCCCCTCGGGATATACCTGATCGCCGCCTTTTACCTGTTCGGTGCAGTCGTGCTGGTGCTCGGTACGCTGACCGATCTCGTGGACGCCAGGATGGCGATCGCCAAGGCGCATGGACTACCAGCTATTGCCGGGAACATGCTTGTGTTGCTGGTCGCACTACTGGCCTTGGTCCTGGGCTACGGGCTCATCTCGCTCTCCCGCTGGGGCTACTTTCTGACCATCGCCTATTCGCTCTACCTGGTCCTTGTCAGCCTCGCGCTGAGCGCGCTGATCTTCCCTCTGCGCGGGGACGAAGAGGTGGGGCTTTACTTTGGGAACCTCCTCTGGTCTATCCTGGTGGTGGTCTATCTGTTCCTTGTCCGCCAACGCTTTCAGCTGACGAAGTAGGGTTGGACAATCGGCATCCCTGTTTGGAAATTGCACCATGAAAGGAGTCAATCGTGAAAACCGACCATATTCTCCCCTCAGAAAAGCATTTCGCCTGCGAAACCTGCGCATTGCGTCAAAAGGCTGAAGCCAATCCCAGAACTCTGATGGCGCGACTGTGGAAGTGGCATACCCGTTGGTGTCCTGGTTGGAAGGCTTATCAGGCGCATCTGGCTGAACAAAGGTCCGCCGTTCGCGCGGTATGAGCTTGCCAAATGAACACACAGACGAGCCGGCAATCTGCTAGCCGGCAGGTTGCCGGCCCTCTGCTTGCCCTTGCCGGCTGCATGGCCCTGCAGATGACCGGCTCTGTGATGATACTGCCGCTCTTTCCCCGCCGCTTTGAAAGCCTTGGTGCCGGCGTGGAAGCGCTCGGCATCAGTGCCATGGCCTATGCGCTCACCGGCATCGTCGCCGCGCCGGTCATGGGAAATTTGGCCGACCGCTTCGGACGCCGGCCCATCGTCCTCTTTTCGCTTGCAGCCCATGTCCTGGCATTCAGCGGATATTTACTCGCCGCCTCCGCGTGGTTGCTCATTTTGCTTCGCGGCCTGGCAGGACTCTTTACGGCCGGACTGATCCCGGCCGTAACGAGCATCGTCGGCGACCAGGCCCCCGAAAACCGGCGCGGGCAATGGATTGGCATCGTCAACGGCGGCGCCTCAGTTGGCTGGATTGTCGGTCCGTTACTGGGTGGCCTGCTCTATGACCGGTTCGGCTACGTTGTGCCCTTTGCTGCTTCGATCGCCATGGGCGTTGGCGCATTGCTCCTGGCACTGTTCCTCGTCCACGAGACGTACATCCCGGCGGCCCATTCCACCTATCGACGCCCTGTCTGGAAAGATAGGTGGCACATACTACCTGCCCGTTCGGCAATTTTGCTGCTCATGCTGATCACCTTTGGCGTGATGTTCGCCTGGGCTTTCATCGAACCACAATTTATGTTCTACGCTTACGACGACCTGCGCTGGACCTCGTCCCAGCTGGGGATGGTCATGAGTACGTATGGACTCGCCTTCATGCTCGGTGAATTTGCCCTTGGCCAGCTAAGCGATCGCCTTGGGCGCAAGCCCATACTGGTGCTGGGCCTGGCGCTCTTCTCAGCGCAATTCGTTGGCCTGCTCATTTTCCGCGATGCGACCTGGATCGTGCTGAGCTTCTTGCTTGCCGGCCTGGGCAACGCCCTCTATGACCCGGCTTTGAGCGCCCTTATCCTGGACATTACCCCGCGTGAACAAACCGCGGGCATACTTGGACTCAAAGGCACGGCCAGTTCCCTCGGCAACCTGCTTGGCCCGGCCCTGTTGGTGCTATTCACCCCCTTTGTGACGCCCCAGACCGTATTCCTGACTGCCGCCGCGCTGGTATGTGTGCTCGTACTCGTTTCCGGCACGGCCTTGCGCATCCCGGAAAGGCTTGAAGTTGCAGATCATTCGTCCAGTTCTGCGGTTGCACGGTGAGGAGGCTTTTGACGGTGGCGAAGAGTCTAGCCACTACTAGAAATCGAGCAAAGGATCATGAGTACGCCAAGGCAATCAACTAGAGACGCGCTACATCGAGAGATGTCACGTCGTGACTTCATCCCGTTGACCGGTTCAACGCTAGTAACTTCTTTGCTGGTAGCTTGTGGATCGCAGACACCATTGGCTGAAGGCGACGCCACAAGAGCGGCAGACAGCGCGGCCAGCGATAGCACGGAGAAGACGTTCGCCTGCGCAACATGCGAAACGCGCATCAAGGTAGAAGAGAACCCGAACTCGTTCCAGGCGCGACGGTCGTTTCCAAAGGTGATTATCTCCCGAGTAAACCGTCGAAATAAACCCTGGATATCCCCTTTGGTAGATTCGGACTTTCTCGCCGCACGCTAGACTACCAACAGAGGAGATTCAAGAGATTAGCATGAAAACAGTAATAGCTGGTTCAGACGGGACGGCCGGTGTCGTACGCGCTCGTAGTCGAGCGGTGCGCCACTGGCAGCGCTGGGCGCCATACGCGGCGCTTGGCTGGTCATTACTTTACGCCGCGCTGGGGGTCTACTGGGCACTGGGCGGCCACGGGTTCCCCTACACCCTCGAAACCATGTCCGGCGGTATGGAGCCGCTGCTCGCACGGTTCGGAACAGGCCTGGCCTGGATCGTCGTGATCCTGGCCGGGACTCCTGCGGCGGCGGTAGGAGCGGCCATGCTGCGTGGGGTGCGAAGCAGGGTGCTCCGACTCCTCTTCATAACTGCCGGAGTACTGCTCGTCGCCGTCCTCCTGCTGCTCATGACATCCGTCGACCTGCTGGTCAAGCTCGGTTATTTTCCCTATGCCGTCTTCAGCTTCTTCACTGGCTCCGAGTTAGGCCACAATATCCTGGCCGGTTGGGTTCGATGGCCGACGGTCCACCAATTGCTTTGTCTTATCGGCGGGTTTCTGTGGCTGGCGGCGACCGTTAGCTACACGCGCCGCAGCGGAGGCGCCTGCCTGTACTGCGGCCGTCGCGAGGGCCCCGAAAGGTGGACAGGCCCGCATGAGGCCGCGCGCTGGGGCCGCATCGCCGTGTATGTGGCGATGGTGGCGCCACTCTTTTACACCGCCACCCGTTACGCCTGGGCGCTGGGCATTCCGCTGGGGATGAGCGAGGAGTATCTACGCCGCGGTCAAGAAAGTGGGACGTGGATCTCGGGCCTCTTCCTGGCGACCTTCGGCCTGGTAGGAGCCCTCCTCATGCTGGGTTTGGTGCAGCGCTGGGGTGAGCTATTCCCGCGCTGGATGATCGGCCTGGCCGGGCGACGGGTCCCCA
Organism: uncultured Ardenticatenaceae bacterium; assembly: GCA_964432035.1. Classification (GTDB taxonomy): domain Bacteria; phylum Chloroflexota; class Anaerolineae; order Promineifilales; family Promineifilaceae; genus JAAYYY01. The sequence goes on along the minus strand of CAYSMQ010000013.1, from coordinate 19,056 downwards.
TCGCGCTGGCGGTCATCCCGGCCTCGCTCGTATCAGTTCTGCTGGTGGTGGGTGGCATCGGGATCTGGTCCAACCTGGCTCAGATGGTCGCTAACGCTGCAGCCACTGGAGCAGAAGGTATAGGACTCATTGGCGAAATCATCTTCCAGCTCGGGCCCACTTTGCTGTTCCCAGTTTGGGGCGCAGCGCTTGCCGTGGCAACGCTGGGTTACTACTACCGGCGCCGGGGCCCGTGCGCGGTGTGTGGTCGTGGCCCATCCGGCGGGGCCGGAGAGCCATTACCCAGTTACCAGTTAGCACCATGAAATAGAAACGATTGATGCGGACAGGGAGAACAGCATAATGACGATCAAGACTTTCATCAAGCGGCACCCGATACTGATCTACTGTGCCCTGGTGTTCGCCATCTCCTGGGGCGGCATGCTCATCGCGGTCGGTCCTGGCGGAATTCCGGCCAACGGGGAGCAATCCGAGATACTGGTGGTGTATGCCTACGTAGCAATGCTCGTAGGGCCTGGTGTCGCGAGCATCCTGTTGATCGCTATCCTCGATGGGCCGGCCGGGTTGCGCGAGCTTGCATCTCGGCTGCTAAAGTGGCGCGTGGCCCTGCGCTGGTATGCGGTAGCGCTCCTGACCGCCCCGCTCCTGACTGCGGCGGTGCTTCTGGCGCTTTCGCTACTCTCTTCTGACTTCCTTCCACGCCTTTACACAACTGACGACAGGGCGTTCCTTCTGCAGTACAGTATCGTGTCGGCGCTTATGGTTGGCGTCTTCGAGGAGCTGGGCTGGACAGGATTCGTCGTACCCAGGGTGAGGCTGCGTTACGGTGTCGTAAAGACGGGCCTGATCGTCGGCCTCATCTTTGCCGTGTGGAATGCCCTTGTCGTTTTCTGGGTGAGCGATGCTACCGGTACAGCCGGGACGCTGCCAATGGTTGTCTTCCTGCCCGCAGTCCTTCTGACCTGGCTGCCGGCCTACAGGGTGCTTATGGTGTGGGTCAACGATCGGACTGAGAGCCTGCTCGTGGCCATCCTTATGCACACGAGCCACGTCGCATTCTGGACGATGTTGACGCCGCTAACCATTACCGGGGTGCCGCTTCTGACCTATTACCTTGTATACACAGCGGCGCTGTGGCTCATCATTGCAGCGGTCGCCGCGGCCAGCCGCGGACAGCTCTCGCCGCAACCGCCGCGGACACGGATGGCTTGAAAGGAGCTGTAGATTTAGTCGTCAGGTGTCGCGCTTAGCGGCGCCTACAAAGAGAGTAATCATGGCTACTATGTCAGTTCGAGACGCTTCCCTGTTCGTTAAAGTTATAGGACAGGGCTATCCCTTGCTCCTGATGCACGGCGGGCCAGGTCTAGACCATACGACGCTGCTTCCATTCCGCCGTTTAGCAGACCAGTTCACCCTGATCTTTTATGACCATCGTTGCAATGGTCGTTCCAATGGCAGCGACGTGTCATCCATGACCTGGGAGAACCTGACGGCAGATGCCGACGCGCTGCGCGAAATGCTGGGTTTCGAGACGTGGGCCGTTCTCGGCCATTCCTTTGGCGGTCAGGTTGCGCTGGAATATGCGCTCCGTTACCCGGAGAGCCTGTCGCACCTCATCTTGATGGACACCGGGGCTGACACCTGGTGGCCGCGAGAGAACGCCCCAGAGCTCGTGGCTAGACGCGGCTTCAGCCCGGAAACAGTGGCAATTGCGCGCCGTTGGTGCCATGGGGAGATTGCGCCACACGAGATGGTCCCCTACGCGAGGAAGCTGGCCAGCGTCTACGACCCGCACCTCAGCCTCCGGCAGGTGCCACACGAACTCTTCATGGCGCTACGCATGAAGACCCGGCCCGAGCCATTCCTGTTTGGCTTCAACGAGCTGTACAAGGAGTGGAACGTGATGGACCGGCTCGGCGAAATCAAGGTCCCAACACTGGTGTTGGCCGGTCGCGACGACTGGCTGTTTCCGCCGGAGCACCAGGCCATGCTCGCCGCCGGCATTCCCAACGCCCGGCTGCAGATCATCGAGCGCGCCGGCCACAACCCGCAGAATGAACAGGCCGCTGAGGTCATGGAGGCGGTCAGGAACTTCCTCTTACCCGCAACGCTGCGTGAACCGCTTGCCGAGACCAACCCGTATGAGGCCATCGACGCTTACGTCCAAAGTGAAATGCGCCGCCTGAGGATGCCGGGCGTCTCCATGGCCATCGTCGAAGGCGATCAGATCGTGCAGGTGCGGGGCTTTGGCCGCGCCCGGCCAGACGGAGAAGTGCCCACGCCGCACACGCCTTTCTACATTGGCTCACTGGCCAAAGCATTCACGGCCCTGGCGGTAATGCAACTGGTAGAAGCCGAGAAGATTGAGCTGGATGCCCCCGTCCAGCGTTACCTGCCATGGTTCCGTGTGGCGGATCCCCAGGCATCGGCTCAGATAACGGTGCGACACCTGCTGAACCAGACCAGCGGCCTGCCCCTGTCGGCGGGCGAAATGCTCCTGGCCGATCTTGATGAGGGTCCGGACGCAGCCGAGCGCCAGGCGCGCGCGCTATCGACGCTGGAGCTCACTCGCGCAGTCGGCGCGGCCTTTGAATATAGCAATATGAATTACGTCTTGCTGGGGATGATCCTCGAGGCCGTCAGCGGCGAATCATACGTGGACTATGTTCAGGAGTACATCTTCACCCCGTTGGCCATGCACCACACCTACACCTCGCCGGCTGCGGCCCAGCAGCATGGGCTGGCGGTCGGTCACCGCTACTGGTTCGGCATCCCGGTCGCCACAACTGATGTGCCCGTGCCGCCTGCTGAGGTTGCCGGCGGCGGGCTCATCTCCAGCGCGCAAGATATGGCCCACTTCCTGATCGTTCATCTAAACGGGGGCCGCTATGGGGACTCGCAGCTCCTCTCAGAAGCCGGAATCGAGGAGCTGCACAACGGCGTGGCAGCGACTGGAGCTGAGGGGCTTGGTCCGCTTGAGAGCTTCCTGGCAAAAGACGTAGCGCCGAGCCAGTACGCCATGGGATGGTTCGTTGACGTGGTCGGCCAGACGCGGTTGGTCTGGCACGGCGGTACGTTACCGCACTTTGGCGCTTACATGGCGCTCCTGCCCGAGCAAAAGAAAGGAATCGTCCTGCTCTTCAATGCCTGCCACCACTGGATGAATCCTGTTCTGGCAGTAACTGGTAGCGGAGCGGCCGCGCTACTCGCCGGGGAGGACGCGGCGCCCATGCCGGTTGTGCGCGCCATGCCCTGGATGCTGCGCGCGCAGTTGCTCATCCCGGTTCTGCAAGTGGCCGGCGTCCTGGCCACGGTGCGGCGCTTGCGCCGCTGGCGCCGGGAGCCGGGGCGCCGCCCGGTCGGCAGACGGGGCATTGCCATGCAGGTCTTGCTCCCGTTGCTGGCCAATCTGTCTCTGGCCGGCACGTTACGGCCTCTGCTGGGCAAACGGCGCGGCTATCTGAGGCTCTATATGCCCGACTTTTCCTTGATCGCCACAGTCTGCGGCAGCTTTGCCCTGGTCTGGGGCTTCCTGCGCACCGGGCTGGTCAGCAGGGCATTAAGCAAGCCTGGGCCGCCCAACAATGGATCGAGTGTGTAATCGCCTGGACAGGGGTGCCAGCACCACTAGTCCAAGCTCCCGGCAATCGGAGGTAAAAATGAAACACCTGGTTCTGTCGGCCAAACGACCCTTCAACGCCCGAGCCTACCTGATCCTGGTAGCGCTGCTCATTCCGGCTGAGCTGGCCATCCTGCCATATTCCCGCTCCCTAGCAGGCGCCGAGCCTGTCGGCTTCTCGACTCTGATGCTTAGCGCTGGTATCAACCTGTTACTACTTGCAGCGCTAGCAGCCGCTGGCCTGTTACTCGCCAGCCGGATTGGCCTGGGAATGCCGTTCATCGAGGGCTGGGTGAAGCAAGAGCCGGTCTGGAAGCGGCTTCCGGGCGTTGCCGGCATTTCCATCCTGGCCGGCACCCTGTTGCCCCTGATCCTGCTCCTTGACAGCGCCCTGGCACCCCTCTGGAAACAAAGCAGCGGCGTGCAGGCCGAGTCCGCCAGCGTCAGTGGGATCGACCCGCCGGCCTGGCAGGGTTTTCTCACCGCTTTCTCGGCCGGAATCACGGAAGAAACCATGTTCCGGCTGTTCGGTCTGACCCTGTTGGTTTGGTTGGGCAGCTTACTGCTGCAAAAGAGGACCGCCCGACCTGCACCCTGGCTGCTGTGGGTGGCCACCACCCTCTTTGCCCTCTTATTCGGCCTGGCACACTTGCCAGCAGCCAGCCAGACGGGCATCCCGCTTGATGCGATCGTTGTGACCCGAACGCTCATCATCAACGGAGCGGGCGGCGTCCTGTTCGGCTGGTTGTACTGGTCCTTTGGCCTGGAAAGCGCCATAGTGGCTCACATCTCGGCCGACGTGGTCGTGCATGGTTTTGTGCCCCTGGTTGCCCAGCAAGCAGATACCACACGGAGCACTATCGCCGGCGTCGTTGTTGGGCTGGTGTTGGCCGTCACCGTCCTGTTGTCGATCCGTTCCATCATCCGAGATCGCAAGCAGTTTCCGCCATCCGTGCTGCCAGATGACCTACAAACGGAGGTAGATCTAACCCAGCCAGCTGTTTGAGTGCGCCAATGGTGATTGTGACCTGGACAGAAGGCCAATGGCTGAACCGCCATGATCGTCCTCTGCATCCAGAGCAACTAAATATACGGTCCAGGGACATCTTCCATGAACCGGCTAAATGTTCCCTACGAATGGTCTGAATCAGTCAAGGATCTCGTCTCGCGCAGCGGACTGACCCCGCAAACCCTCACCGGCGAGATGGCCGTCGTCACCGGCGCCGGTCGCGATATTGGCCGTGAGGTGGCCCGCGCCCTGGCCTGCCTGGGGGCCCAGGTGGTGATTGCCGAGCTGGATCCAATCTCGGGCGCAGAAACCGAACGACTCATCCAGGAAGAAGGAGGCGCCCGGGCTCTGTTCATCCATACGGATGTGGCCGCCCAGGAGTCGGTCAGCGCTATGGTCGATCAGGCTCGAACTGCTTTCGGGCGGGTCAGCATCTTGGTCAACAATGCCATCCTATGCCGCTATGCCCCCCTGGCAGAGATGGACGTAGCTCTCTGGGACCAGGTCGTGGCGGTCAATTTACGCGGCGCATTCCTGACCTGCCGGTCCCTCTTGCCCAATATGCTGGCTGCGCGCCACGGTGTGATCGTCAACATGATCTCGGTAGACGCCATGCCCGGGTTATCCGCCTACATTGCTACCAAGAAAGGCCTGGCCGGCTTCAGCCAGTCGCTGGCGATGGAAGTGGGCGAGCAGGGTGTCCGGGTGATCCCCTTCGTGCCGGGCATGGTCGATACGCGCGGGATCCACGGTGTGGCCTCCGGGCTGGCCCCCCGCCTGGGGCTCAGCGAAGAACAGTTTCTGCACATGCCGATGCACACGGCCTTCGACGGCCTGATGCCCCCGGCATTCGCTGGGCCGGCAACCGCATTCCTGATCGCCCGGCTGGCAGACGAGTTCCACGGTGAGACGGTGACGGGTTACGACGCCCTGGAGCGGTCGGGGCTCATCCAACCAGCCGCTCTACCCGAGCCCGTAGGCGATCACGCCGCTTCCCGGCCTGTCCAGGCCCAGGCTGTGCCCGAGCTGGCC
>CAYSMQ010000013.1:0-13296 GCA_964432035.1 uncultured Ardenticatenaceae bacterium | reverse complement strand
GAGCTGGCCCGCGTCCTGGCCAAAACCGAGGCCGAATTCAGGCAGCTCCCCGTGTTCATCCGCCCGCTGGCCCGGAATGGGTTTAAAAGTAAATCTGGGGCCGCCCTCAGGGACTGGCAGCGCCTGATCTCATCCTTGGAAGCCGGACAACCACCCTTCGCAGACCTGGCGGACCGGCTCGAAAGACTGGCCGGCTGTTATCGAGAGGTGCCGGGCGGGGTCGAAACCTTATGCAGGGTAGAGCGTTAATGGACATGCATCAGATTCCAAGGTTTTTCAGCGCGATCCTTGTACTGGTTCTGGCAACGGCCTGCAGCGTTCGATCAACCGTTTCGCCGGTCACAGGAACGCCTGTCACCTCAACATCGACTGCTGCCACTACAATAACCCCACCCATTCGTCTGGAACCCTGCCGGCTTGGATCGGCTGAGGCACAGTGTGCAACGTTGAAGGTACACGAAAATCGGGTGACCCGCAGCGGGCGAGTGATCGAGTTGCGGGTCGCCCTCATCAAAGCCCAAAGCGAGAGCCCTGCTCCCGATCCGATATTCTACCTCGCCGGCGGACCAGGAGATGCAGCGACGGAGGATGGTGCCCGCAAACAGTTTCCATACTCCCTGGTCTTACCCTATCAAAGCCACAGCCTATCAGACCACACTGCAATTTATGTGCATGTGGTCCATCGAGGACGAGTTTATCCAGACGGGTTCGGCAGAAGGGTTGCATACCGGCTGTCTGGAGGATATTCAGCCAACTCGTTTCATCACCACTTGTTGAGGGACAGGAGATGAGAAACCTGGAAAAGGAGGAAACCTTACCATGAATGAGAGGCTCGGACCCTATCGTGTCGTCGATCTACCGGTCGGGCGACGAGCGTGGATCAACTTGCTCGACATGTCCTGGCCCAAGCATACGGTCTACGGTCTGCTGGAAGTGGACGTGACGGTCGCCCGGCAGTTCTTCGCGGCGTACAAAGCGCGTACTGGCGAAACGCTGTCCTTCACCGGTTACATCGCTTTCTGCCTGGCCCGCGCCGTGGACGAAGACAAGGCCGTGCAGGGCTATCTGAAAGGTCGCAAACAACTTGTCCTGTTTGACGACGTAGACGTGGGATTGATGATCGAACACAAGAGAGGAGAGAAGCGCGCGCTGATGGGGCACGTCGTCCGCGGCGCCAACCACAAGACATTTCGGCAGATCCACGAGGAGATTCGCTCAGTACAGTCCGCCCCGGTACCGGCGAACAGAGGGATGCCCACTTGGCTACGTTCTGCCATGCTGCTTCCGTGGCCTCTGTCCAGGCTGTTCGGCGCTATGCTAGGCATGATCATGCGCCGCAACCCGACGATGTCGGTGCAAACGGGAGGTACGGTGGCCATTACGGCCGTCGGTATGTTTGGCAAGGGCCATAGCGGCTGGGCGCTGACGCCGACGCCCGAATCACTTGGCCTCGTCGTAGGCAGCATTGTGCAAAAGCCGGCCGTTGTGGAGGGCCGCATCGAGCCGCGCGAAATCCTGCACCTGACGGTGATGTTCGACCACGATGTCGTCGACGGCGCGCCGGCCGCCCGCTTTACGCGCCGGCTGCTGGAGCTAATCGAGAGCGGATATGGCCTGGAGGCGATTGGCCAGCCAGCCGCTGAGCCGGCTACGGGCCTGGATGGTGGCAGTCGCGAAAAGCAGGCCGTGCATCAGGAACGCTACGCCGCTTAGGCCCTGTTCACATTTTCTCTGGTTGATAGTTGGTGTGTAGCAGGCAAAATGTCAACTTAGGGAGACGCGGCAGGACAGATTCTATAGAGGCAAACGTGATGAATGCTCGATCATTGCTACTTTTCTGTGGGTTGCATCTATTTGTCACCACCGCTTCTCCAGCACAAGTCGGAACGACGGCCGGGCCGGCCGTACCCCTGGAATCCGGCGAACTCGAGACCTTCCTCGACGACGTAATGTCCGGTCTCCTTGTACGCCATCACAACCCAGGCGCGGTCGTGTCCGTCGTCAGCGGTGGGGAGTTGCTGCTGGCAAAAGGATATGGCTATGCAAACCTGGAAAAGCAGCTCCCCGTCGATCCGCAGCAGACGCGCTTCCAGATTGGCTCGACGGCGAAACTCTTCACCTGGACGTCGGTGATGCAACTGGTCGAGCAGAGACGCCTGGACCTTGATGTCGATATCAACGGCTACCTGCCCGATTTTCGGATTCCGGCGACATACCCACAGCCGATCACCATGCGCCACCTGCTCACGCACACGGCAGGCTTTGAGGAGCAGAACAGGGGAATGCTCGCACCAGGCCCGGAGAAGCTACTGAGCCTCCACGATTTCCTGGCTCGTTACCAGCCGGCCCGGGTGCGCCCTCCCGGCGAGGCTACTGCCTACTCCAACTATGGCGTGGCCCTCGCTGGCTACGTGGTCGAAGTTGTCTCCGGCCTGCCCTTTGCCCGATACGTGGAAGAGCAGATCTACCGCCCCTTGAACATGGAACACAGCAGCTTTCGCCAGTCGCTTGCCGCGCACCTCTCGCCGAATCTGGCGCAGACGTATGGTTACGATGGTGAGGCTTACTATCCTCTGCCGTTTGCCTATTTGAATGCCGTGCCAGCAGGGGCCATGTCTACCACGGCGACAGACATGACGAAATTCATGATTGCCCATCTGCAGTATGGTCGCTTCGCAGAAAAACGAATTCTTGAAGAAGAAACGGCGCGTCAGATGCAGACCCGGCTTTTTGCCAACGATGCGCGCCTCAGCGGTTTTGCCTACGGCTTCTTCGACTTCGAGCAGAACGGACAGCGAGTTCTCAGCCACAACGGCAGCACGGCGAACAATGCCAACACGTTGCTCGCCTTGCTGCCGGAGCAGAAGCTCGGCATCGTCGCCTCCTTTACCGGTCCGGGCGGTCGACAGGCAGTCGCCGACCTACAGACGGCATTTATAGACAACTACTTCCCGCGTCCGGCCACGACAGTACCGTCCGCTCAGGTCCCCCCCGCACCCGAGATTGCCGGCCCCTATCGCATGACGCGCACCGTCTACAACCACCTGGAGCGTCTGCTGTACCTGGGTGGTCTGGGTCACGGGCGCCTCGTCGTTAACGACGACGGAACGGTAACGTTGACGGCGAATGTGTCGCAGCAACAGATGACAAAGCAGTTTGTCGCCCTTGAACCGCTGCTCTTCCAGTCGTTGGATGGCCGGGACAAGATGACGTTCCGGACGGATGCAGAAGGGCGGGTGACCTACTTGTTCCTGGATAGCGCACCCCATTTCGCTCTTGAGAAAATTCCCTGGTACGAGACGCCTGTCTTCAATCTCGTGCTCCTGGGGATGTGCCTCCTGACCTTTGTTTCGGTGCTGCTCCTGGGCTTCGTTGGCACCGTATTGCGCTGGAGGCGCAAGCGACGCGAAGCCAACGCAGACCCAATTCCTGCTCTGGCCCGCATCTGGGAGGGCATAACAACGATGCTCTTCGTCATCGCTACCGGCGTCCTCGCCCTTCACCTGCAACAACTGGCGTACGAGACAAAGCCTTCCATCTACATATGGCTGGCACTACTTCTGAGGGCCAGCCTGGCGAGCATTGGCACACTGGGCTTTGCCATCGTCGCCTGGCGTCATCGCTATTGGAGCCTGGTAGGGCGCATCCACTACACGGTGGTTGCCCTGGGAGCCGTCGCATTCGTCTGGTTGTTGAACACGTGGAACTTGTTGGGTTTTCGCTTGTGATGGTAGCCATGAGCGGCGCGCAGCCGGCGCCGGAGGTGAACGTCGATGAAGATATTGGCCCGCGAATGAGAGATTTCCACTTTCTGTTTTCGATTACGGATGAATCACAGGCTGCAAGGAGGTTATGGCCATGACTCGACGCAATGTTAGTATTCTCATCTGGGCAGTGCTGATCACTCTGCTGCTCATTGGCTTGTTGTTCCCGCCAATCCCAAATCGGATATCCACCGACCTCCTTGCCTCTGGCTGGTTGTCCGGGGGGCTGTTGAGTCTGGGCGTACTCTCCGCCGGGCTTTTCTCCGCCGGCGTCTTCTCTGCCGGTGTGTTTTCTGTGGGGGTCTTCTCCATCGGCGTCTTTGCATTAGGAATATTCTCCTTTGGAACGTTTGCTGCTGGAGTCTGGGTGGCCGGGCAGTTTGTGATCCGACAGCTGGAGAGGAGGGCGTCTACTTAGCCGATCTCCTTGCACTCTCCGACGTACGGCGCCGCCAACATAGTTCGCGTGCGCCGGCAACGATCTTGTAACCAGGCTACTCCGCTCGCACTGTAGACTTGGAAGGAACGATAATGAACACGCTATCGCGAAGTGAGACCCGGCGGCCGGCGGCCACAGCAATCTCCGCACGCCAACCGCTCCAACCACGTTTACCCCTCGAGAGCTACGCGGACAGACCCTGGCTGAACGCCTACGAATCCGGTGTGCCGGCGACGATGGTCTATCCCGACGAACCGCTCTTCCGGTTTCTCGACAACGCCGCCGCAAAGTACCCTGACCGGCCCGCGCTCATCTTCTTCGACAGGCGCATTTCCTACCGCGCGCTCGTCAGTCTCGTCAACCGCTTCGCCAATGCCCTCATTGCCCTTGGCCTCCAAAAGGGCGACCGTGTCGCCATCCATCTGCCAAACTCGCCGCAGTTCGTCATCGCCTACTACGGCGCCCTGCGCGCCGGCGCGGTGGTCTCCGCCTTATCGCCGCTGTACACCGAGAGCGAGCTGGTGCACCAGCTAAACGATTGTGGCGCCGAAACGGTGGTAACGCTTACTTCGACCTACACGCGCCTCAAGACCATACAACCGAGCACGCCAATCAATAACGTAATCGTCACCAACATCAAGGAGTTCTTTCCCTGGCATCGCAAGATGCTCTTTACCCTCTTGCGCGAGAAGAAAGAGGGCCATCGCGCCAACGTAGAAAGCGGCGATCTGCACCTGCATCGTTTGCTGCGCCGCTCGCCCGATACACCTCCGCCCGTCGATGTCCAGACTTGCGACCTGGCCCTCCTGCAATACACAGGCGGCACGACCAGTTTACCAAAAGCGGCCATGCTCACCCACCGCGCCCTGGTTACCAATGTCATCCAGGCCGCGCACTGGAACACCATCGCTGAAGAGGGCAAAGAAATCTTTCTTGGGGTGCTACCGTTCTTTCATCTCTACGCTCAGCAGATTGCCATGAATCAGGCCCTTTATCTCGGCGCGACGCTCATCCTACTGCCTCGCTACGAGCGAAAATCCCTGCTTAGGGTCATCGACCGCTACCGGCCAACGCTATTCCCCGGTGTAACGACGCTCTACGCCAAGCTGATGGAAGACCCTGAACTGGGTGAGCACGATCTTAGCTCTATTAAGCTTTGCCTAAGCGGCGCCATGGCCTTACCACAAGAGCTACAAGAAAAGTTTGAAGGCATCAGCGGCGGACGCCTCATCGAAGGCTATGGCATGACCGAGACCGGCCCGCTGACACATGCTAATCCCGCCAGAGGCAAGTGCAAGGTCGGCAGCATCGGACTGCCCATCACCGACACCGACGCCCGCATCGTGAGCATCGAAGACAGCAAGACGGACATGCCCACCGGGCAGATCGGCGAAATCTGCGTGCGCGGCCCGCAACTTATGCTCGGCTATTGGAACCGCCCGAACGAAACGGCCAAAGTCATTCGCCACGGCTGGTTGCACACGGGAGACCTGGGCAAGATGGACGACGAGGGCTTCTTCTTCGTCGTGGGCCGCATAAAAGAAATGATAATCGTCGGAGGCTTCAAAGTCTTTCCACGCGAAGTCGAAGAGCTCTTACACACCCACCCCAAGATCAAAGAAGCCGCCGTCGTCGGGATCAAGGACGCGCGCCACGGCGAGTTACCCGTCGCCTTCATTGTCCTGAAAGAGAACCAGACACTAACCGCTGCCGAAATCACCGCCTACTGCCGCCGGCAACTCGCCTCCTACAAAGTACCCAGGCAAGTCGAGTTTCGAGCAGAGCTTCCCAAAAGCCTGGTGGGTAAGATCCTCAAGCGAAAATTGGTGGAGGAGGGCGCCGCTGAATAAACCTTACATCCGGAGACACACTTGCCGTCAAGCATATATCTCAAGCACCGCAACACACTCGTCTCTGACTGCCTGACGACCGCCCCTACACCAACGCGACAACTCTCCCCGCAAGCCCTAAACATTCCGCCCGAAACGCCGCCAGCTCTCCCCCCAGATCCACATTCACCCCTCTCACCGCAAAGTCGTGAAATCGACGCCGGTAACCGATGCGCTCCGCCCCCGGATAAATCAAGATCGCTTCTCCCAGCCGCAGGCTATGACAATAGGCCATCATCTGGTGCAGATCGGCACCCGACGGGCTACCCTTGAACACCTTGTACTTTGTGTCCAGAATCATATGCCTGACACCGTCCTTGCGCAGGACGATGTCCGGAATTGCTTTCTCCTTACGATCTACATCCAACCAGATATTGGGCTGAATCTCAATCTGCAAGCTGTCATCAAGCGCCGGCACCTGCTCCCGCAAGTAATAGGCCACAAACCGTTCAAAGACCTCGTTCATATTGAACACAAAACTCGCCGCCGCAACGCCGCCCACCTTCGCTTCCAACGATAAATGCTCCAACAACAGGTGCGCCAGGTTCACCGGCGTCCGGTAGCGGTTATTCAGCCGCGTATATAGGACATCCAGACAATCCGTGCTGCTCACGTGCACCAACGACACGTCCGCAAAGCCGCTCAACATACGCCGCAACTGGCGCCGTAACGCGGCATCGATCGTCGCCAGGCGCGAAAGTTGCCAGAGCGTATACTTCAGGATGCGATTCTCTAGCACATCGGCCGTGTACTCATTCAGTTTCTGGTAGAAGCGGTCCACGCGCAGGGCGTTACGTTGTAGCTGCTGGTCAAGTAGCAACCGTCCGCGCACGAACGACTGGTTTTCCTCAACGTCCACGTAGCGCCGGATGATGCCCTGCCGCAAGAGTTGTCCTACCTGACGCACAAAGATGCGGATAATAAACGGAAACAGCTCCACGCTCTCCGTCAGCGGCGCTTCCTCGCGGCGAAACGCCGGCAGGTCATAAGCATACGTCAGCATCTCAAACAGATTCGCCACCGGCGTCTTGGGCTCCACGACGATGCGTCGTGAATCCATCACCAGGACACCAACGTGATGCCCCGCCTTTAGCTTACAATGCCCGCTCACCAAATCGCGCCCCACCTCCACATAGGTGCCAAACAGCTCCCGTATCTGCAGCGCCTCCTCCCGCGAAAGGTCCGGCAGCACCTTCGACTCGTACTCTTGCAAACGCCACTCCGTCACCGTTCGGCTCGTACTCAAGACACTCCCTCCGCCGACGCGCGCTCGAAGACTGCTTCCAAAAACCTTACAATCGCATCCCCATAACGCCCATCAGCATCCAGATCCGGATCATAAATCGTCAGCTCCATCCCCACACACACCGGCGAGAGCAAAATCGGACTAACCACTTCACCCAACTGCGCAAACGACAAACCATTCGGCGCCGGACTGTCCACAGCCAGCATTTCATCCGCATCGACCACGTCAAAATCCAGATGCACCCAAAAGCCACTCGTCCCTGCCGCCACCACGTCCAGTACCTGCCCGGCTACCGCTTCCGGTCCCTTACGCGCTATATCCTCGCTCGTGTGCACAGCGATTCCTAGCATCTCCACTTCCTCAAGGTACACGTCGTCTGGTCGAATGCCGATCACGACGACGTCTTCTTCGGCCACCGTTGGCCCCGCACTAGAGAGGCCCACCAGCCGCTCGTCGCCCCGTCCCGTCACGATTGCCAGATCCTCACCCGCCGCCGCGCCGATTGCATTGGTATTTCCCGGATGTCGAAAGTCACTGTGACCGTCGATGAATACCAGACCATAACGACCACGCTGCTTCAACGCAAGCATGTCGCCCAGAAGGATGCTGCAATCGCCGCCCACCACGAGTGGAAACGTATCGCCATCGACGATCCCACCCACGCGCCGCGCCAGCAGTCGCGAATAGGCGGCGATAGCCTCTGCGTTGCGCGTGCCGCTTCCCGGTTCCCACGTCGCGTAATAGCGCGGCGGAACCAGGGTCCCCGCATCTCGCGCATTCAACATCGAAATAAGACCGCGATTGCGTAGCGCCCACGGCATCTTGTAGCAGCCAGGCGGCGCGCCCTCGTCTGGCGGTCGCAAACCAAGGTTCGACGGCGCGTCAAGCACCGTGATACGTCGGCGTCTTGTCATGAGCCTGTCCTCTGCATTTTCTGTCCCTTCTCTCACCTCATCTAAAACGGAAACAACAACGGCAACACCAAGACCGCCTCCACCAGGGCCAACAGGATAAGCGGAATACCCACTTTAGCGTAGTCGCCAAACGTATAATGGCCTGCGCCCATCACCAGCGTATTCGTCGGCGAAGCCACAGGCGTGGCGAAGGCCATGGAGGCGGCGATGGCGATGGCCATTAGGAACGCGTATGGTTGGACGCCGAGCTGGCTGGCGGAGGCCACTGCCAGGGGGGCCACGATCACGGTCGTGGCCGTGTTGGAGATAACCTGCGTGAATGCTGACGTGAACAGAAAGAGGCCCGCCAGAACGGCCAGCGGGCCGATGCCGCCTAGCGCCTGGACCAAACCCAGCGCCGCGTAATCTACGACCCCGGTCTTCTCCAGCGCCGTGCTCAGCGGCAACATGCCGGCAATCAGAAAGAGGCTACGCCAATCGATGAAATCGTAGGCTTCGTCCATCGTCAGGCAGCCTGTGAGCACCATGGCCAACCCGGCGACCATGGCCACGGCCGCCAACGAGGCCACGCCGGCAATCATGGCCACGATCATGCCCACCAGAAGCAGCAAGGCCACGTTCGCCTTTTCCCTGCGCGGCGCTTCGATCATCGCTTCCGGCTGGCCCACGACCACAAAGTCTCGCCGCTGCTCCTTGAGCGCCGCGATTAGCTCCCACGGCCCCTGCACCAGCAAAATGTCGCCAAAGGCCAACCGCGTGGTCGTCAGTTCCAACGGCGTCTCAGTGCCCGGCCGCTCGATGCCAAGCACCGTCAGGTTATAAACCGAACCAAAGCGCACCTCGGCCAGCGTCTTGCCCACCAGGCGCGAACGGCGCGGCAACACGACCTCGGCCACGCCCACTTCACGATTAATAAGCGCCTCCTCGTCCTTGGCCGCCGCCGGCTGCACGCCCAGGTTCCAGTGCGCCGCCGCGTGCGCCACGTCTCCCGGCCCGCCTTTGACAATGAGCACGTCATCCAAGCCGACAATCGTATCGCGGTCAGTTGCCGTGGACGTATCCTCGCTCTGATTTCTGACCACCTCTCGCAGGGAGCGCGCAAACTGGAACGCCGGTCGCCGTTGCGACGGTTGCAGCACGTCAAGGACCGTCACGTTAAATTCGTGGCCCATATGTGATTGCGCCACCGTCTTTCCGATTAGATCTGACCCGCGTCGCACGCGCAGGCGCAGCAGCTGATCGGGCAGACGGTACTCCGCCACCAGCTCCTTGGGCGTCGGCACCCGCTGCGCGTCTATCTGTGGGCGGCGATCGGGCAACAGGTGGCGGCCCACCAGCGCCATGAAGAGAATGCCGGTGACTGCCAGAATGGCCGCCATCGGCGTGAAGCTAAAGAAGCCAAACGGTTCGTAGCCGCCCGCCACAAGCGCGTCACGCACGATAATGTTCGGCGGCGTGCCGATCAACGTGCTGGCCCCGCCCAAGAGCGAGCCAAAGGAGAGGGGAATCAGTAGGCGGGAAGGGCTGATGTCCGCATTGCGCGCCAGCACAATGGCCGCCGGCAGCAGCACGGCGACCGTGCCGGTGTCGCTCATCACGCCGGAAAGCAAAGCAACCGCGCCCATCAACACCACGGTCAGTCGCCCTTCGCGCCGCCCGGCAATGGCCAGGATGCGCCGGCCGATCGTGCCCGCCAGCCCCGTATTCATCACGCCGCCGCCCACGATGAACAGCGAGCCAATTATCAGCACCGCCGTGCTGGAAAACCCCGCCAGCGCCTCCTCGGTGGTCAACAGCCCGCTGAGCATCAGGATCACGACCACGCCCAAGGCCACCACGTCCACGCGCAGCTTCTCGCTGATAAACAGTACAACGGCGGCGACCAGAATGGCCACCGCCAGCCACATCTCAAAGGTCATAAACTGTTACGCCTTTCCCCAAGTCCTAAACGCGGCCAATTATACCTTACGCGCAGTGACGTGTTAAAGCGCTGAAGCGACATTGACCGAGCCTCCCTTCTCTGCTATCCTGTTCTTATATCTCAGTCACCGATATATAACCTGTAGAGGCTCTTTGAGTTATGGCAAGCCGCTCCAAAAACCCTTCTGCCTTTCCCGCAAAAGGCCTCATGCCGCAGTGGATGTCGGCCCTGGTTTTGGTCTTCACCCTCCTGGGTGCAGCTGTGCTCTTTTACTACGGCTATCACATCTGGGCCGTGCTCACCGATAACGTAGGAACGCTTCATCTCACCGCCGACGTCGTCGATCTGGACAATGATGGCGACCTCGATGTGGTTCGCCACCGCGTGCGCCGCGAAGAGGAGTTTACGGCCTTTGCCGGCTCGCACATGTGGTTTAACCAGGGTAATGGAGAATTTGCCGCTCTGGAAGCTGAACAGGGATCGCACGGCGGCGGCTGGGCGTCGGCTCCCGGTGACTTCGACGGTGACGGCGACCTGGACCTGCTGCTCTATCTGGGTTATCAGTTGCGCCTTCGCGTCAACCAGGGCGGCGCTCAGGGTGGGCAACTGGGCCAATTCAGTCGCGCGACTGCCGTTGGCCCGACGAATACACGCGCTCAGTTCGGCTCCGTTCTTGCCGGCGACGTGGACGGCGACGGGCAGACGGACGCCGTCGTCGCCGGTTGTTGCAGCCGCACCTTCACCGTCGACGAAGAGATCAGCCTGCCCAATTACTCCTTCGTGTGGCGCTACCAGGGTGGGGCGGACGGCCGGGGCGCTCTAACCACGCCTATAGCGGACCTGGAAGGGTTGCCCGTCCGCGCCGGCGCGCTTGGCGACCTCGATGGAGATGGCGACCTGGACCTCTTTGCCGGCGTCATCGCCCCCTCACAAAGTCCCAACGACGACCCGGCGGATCGCGTTCTCCTCAACGATGGCCTGGGCGCCTTCGCCGACTCAGGCCAACGTCTGGGTCAGACCGATAGTAATGCGGTAGTCTTGGGCGATCTGCACGGCGACGGCGACCTGGACGTCCTGGTGGGCGACGACCATGGCGTCACAATCTGGATCAACCAGAGTGGGGCGCAGGACGGACAGGAAGGAAACTTTATCGTCTCCCCACACATGCTCCGCGGCGGTCCCGTCACCGCCCTGTTCCTCTCTGATCTGGACGACGACGGCGACCTCGATGCGCTTGTAGGCCAATCCCGCCGGGCTACGATCTGGTGGAACGACGGGCAGGCCACGTTCAGCCGCTCAGACCAGCGCTTCCGCTACAATAGGGAAGGGGCGCCGGCGGTGGGCGACTTCAACGGCGACGCCCGCCCCGACATCTTTGCCGGCAGCCAACGCGGCGCCTATCGCATCTGGTTCAACCAGGGCGACGGCACCTTCCGCTCTAATCCCCCCATAGGTCAGTGATTCCACACCTCTACACCCTACACCCCCACACCTCTACAGGCCCTCACCCGCTCATTCCCTCTTCAGACGGCGCCGCTTGCTCGCGCCGAAACTTTTCTTCCAGCGTAATCGCGTCCTCATCCGGCTTAATCTTCGAACCGTAGCGATTGGCATATACCTGCGTAAACTCGGCGCCCAGGAACAAGATCATCGCCGAATAGTAGATCCACACGAGCAGGGCCACCACTGAGCCCGCCACGCCATAGGCCGACCCCGGCGCGCTGCGACCTAAATACTGGCTCAAGACAAACTGTCCAATGATGAATAAAACTGCCGTCACGGCCGACCCCAACCACACATCGCGCCAGGCCACTTCTGCATCTGGCAGATACTTCATCGTGGCTCCAAACAGCAGCGTCAGCAGCAGCAACGACAGCAGTACATTGACCACCTGCAACACCCAGGAGCCAAAGGGCAAGACGTCTTGCAACGTACCCGCAAACGCCGTGACCACCGTGCTTAAGATCACTGATGCAACCAGGAAAAGACCCAACAGCAACACCAGCAGCAGCGACGACAGCCGCTTGATAATGCGTTCGACGATGCCTACGTCTTCCTCGACCACTTCCCACATGCGGTTTAGCGCCTGCTCCAGATTGACCACCACGCCCGTCGCGCTGAAGGCCAGCGTTGCCAGACTGGCGATTGCCGCAAGACCGGCGCCCGGCGTGTCGCCGCTTTCAACAATGGAGGCGATGGCATC
This sequence comes from uncultured Ardenticatenaceae bacterium, assembly GCA_964432035.1. Lineage (GTDB taxonomy): Bacteria > Chloroflexota > Anaerolineae > Promineifilales > Promineifilaceae > JAAYYY01. Next base: position 920 of record CAYSMQ010000013.1, on the reverse strand, counting down.
CGCGCCGCCGCCGCGTACGGTTTGTTGTATAAAGTTGATCACCTGTTGCTGCACCTGATCGCCCACAACGCGTCCCAGCACCCACTGAATGAGCAAGAGCATCGCCGGCACGGAAATCATGGCGTAATAGGCCAGCGCTGCCGCCTCATTTGATGCGCGATCTTCCGCCCACTCCTGAACACTCTGCTTTGCTAACGAAAAAAACTCTTTGGCCTTCATTCTTGCTGCGCCCTCATTCTCTCGCTTTCTATTCGTTCCATCCATCCTAATCGACTCTATCTTCCAGTATAGGCATCCTTTACGCACAACCATGTGCCATAGAATACAAGCCGGTCACATTTATAGATACATCTACGGCAAAAATGGTGGGGCGGCTGCCTATCCCTGCTAGAATATCCTTGTGAAGCACCCAAAATTTAAGATGGTAACGTCTCAATGGAATTACTGAATCTTGACATCCAGTCTCTTACAACAAACCTCGTCAAGCTCCTCATTGCCTTTGTGCTCACCTTGCCCGTGGCCTGGGACCGTGAAATAGAAAGCCGCTCCATGGGTCTGCGCACCTTCCCCCTCGTGGCCATGGCCAGCTGCGCCTTCATCCTGGTCGCCGGCTCCGTCATCGGCATCGACAACGACAACGCCCAGGCCCGCCTCATCCAAGGTCTTATGACCGGCATCGGCTTCATCGGCGGCGGCGCCATCCTAAAAGACGGCGGAACCGTCCGCGGCACCGCCACCGCCGCCAGCATCTGGGGCACCGGCGCCATTGGCGCCTCTGTGGCCTACGGCCGCCTCGAAATCGGCATCATCGTCAGCGTCTTCACCTTCCTCCTCCTTCGCGGCCTGCGCCCCGTCAAAGGTCGCATCAAAAAACAAATGGATGAAGCGGACGACGACTCTTCGTAGGGTGACCTCGTAGC
>CAYSMQ010000012.1:0-28600 GCA_964432035.1 uncultured Ardenticatenaceae bacterium | reverse complement strand
AGGAACGCCGCCAGGTTGGTGATCAAGGCGCTGAGACCTTCTTGAAGCGCTGTTAGCCGCGCTAGCCGTGCTTGATGCTTTAGATATCTCTCACTTAAGTCGTCGACGGTTTGGGCAAAACTCTCCAACCGAGTGTAGGCTGCCAAATCGCTTATTCCCTGAATACCGTCAACCAGTCGCGCGTACAACCCAGCGCGTAGTTCAACAGCGCCTTGCGCTGCACTACGACTGACAACGTGCATGCCTGCCGGCAGAATCAGACCGGCAAGAAGCAAAAAGACGCTAAGTATGAGCGCAAGTTGCCAGTGAAAGAGGGCCATGAGGATGCTTGCCGCGCAGAGGACGACGAGGGCTACGATGGGCGGCGCCAGCGCTCGTACGTAGAACTGCTCGAGCGTTGTGACGTCCGAAACGAGGCGCGCGAGCAGGTCGCCACTGCCGGCGGAGGGGAGGCGGGCCGGCGCCAAGGGTTCTAGCGTGGCAAACGTCCATGTGCGCAGCCGTGCCAGGATGCGGAAAGTGGTCTCATGTGTGGCAAGCCGCTCGAGATAACGAAAGATGCCACGAGTCAGGCCAAAAAAGCGTACGGCGACGATGGCAACGTTCAGCGCGGCGATGGAGGGTTGCAGTGCGGCGCGCGAAATCAGATAGGCCGACGTCCCCAGCAAACCAATGGTGCTGCCTATCGTTAGGAAACCTAACAGTATAGAAAGAAGAATCCAGCGCTTGTGCTGGACGACCAGCGAGATGAGCCAGCGCACGGCGTCCCCGGTGGTAACCGACGGCAGACGGCCGACGGCAGGCGGCTGGACATTCCTACTAGCAAGATTGTCTGTGACTGTGGGCAATTGGCGATCGGCGCCTACCGCGCGATTGATAGTGTTGCCGTTGGTAGACATTTGGGGCTGGTCCAGCTGTTGCACGACGCGACCGCTGTCCATAACGATTAACTGATCGGCGTGTTTGGTCGTGTTTAGCCGGTGGGTAATGATGATAATCGTGCGCCTGTGGCTTGACGACTGCAGCGCATCGTGAAACAGACGGATATTTTCGAGATCGAGGTGCGCCGTGGGCTCGTCCAGGATGAGAATAGGGGCATCTTTGAGCAACGCTCGCGCCAGCGCCAGGCGCTGGGCCTGGCCCCCACTAAGGCGGACGCCTCTTTCGCCGATTGACGTCTGGTAGCCATCTGGAAGCCGGGAAATGAATTCGTGCGCGCCGGCTCGTTTAGCAGCATCGACGACGGTTTCCATGTCAGCATTGGGATGGCCCAAGCTAATGTTGGCGCTGACGGTGTCATTGAACAGATAAGGCATTTGCGGCACCCACGCCACCTGTTCTAACCAGCGCTCTCGCTCAATGGCTTCTAGCGGCTGATCGCCGACCAGAATTTCGCCCGTTTGCGGCGCAATAAAACGCAGCAAAAGGCTGACTAGCGTGCTCTTGCCAGAGCCGCTCGGTCCCACGATGGCAACGCGTGAACCGGGTTCAATTTTCAGCGACACGTCTTTGACAGCCGGCCTCTCTCCACCGTCAAAGGCGAAGCTCACATTGTGAAAGCGGAGTGGACCCGTCGCCGTAGAGGCGTCGTGTTGCTGGGCGGGCGCCACTGCCGAAGGCGGGGCGGGTATTTGTAGGAGAGTAAATAGCGGCTGCGAGGCAGCAACACCTGACATTCCGGCGTGGAAGCGCGCGCCCAGCATGCGCAAGGGGAGATAAAACTCCGGCGCTAAAATAAGGATGAAGAGCGCGTCGTGGAACGCCAGGGTGCCGCTCAAGAGACGGAGCCCGGTCTCTACAGCGATGATGGCTACGCTTAAGGTGGCGACTAGTTCCAGGACGAGGGCGGAAAGAAAGCTGACGCGCAGGACGCGCATGGTGGCGCGGCCGAATTGTCTGCTAAAAGTGGCCACTTTTTCTATCTGGGCCCGGCTCTGGCCCAGAATCTTTAGGGTTGTCAGACCTTGCAAGACGTCGAGAAAGTGGCCGCTCATCTGGTCGAGCAAGCGCCATTGCTTTTGTGTCACCCGCCGTGTACCGTGCCCGACGAGGATCATGAAGATGGGGATGAGAGGCGCCGTGAGCAGTAGAATCGCCGCGCTGAGTAGGTCGCCTGTGGCAACAGCGCTGAGAATGATCAGGGGCGCCAGGACGGCGATCGCCAGCTGTGGCAGATACTGGCTAAAGTAGGCGTCGAGCGACTCGATGCCTTCGGTCAGCGTATTAATCAGTTCGCCGCTGCGTTTACCCTGAACAAACGCCGCGCCAAGCCCCTGCAGATGGCGGAACAGCCGGGCGCGTAGCGACCGTTTCAGGCGCAGGGACAACGTACGCGCCGCAGCCTCTGCCAGGGATACAAGGAGCGCGCGCACGATGATGACGGCGAGAAGAACGCTCAGCAAGTCGTGCACATCGCCGAGAGTGTCGCGGGAGAGAAAAACCGCGGCAATTACGCGGCTGAGAAGAAACGCTTGCAGGACTGTGCCGGCGGCAACAGCCGCGTTGAGGGCAATGGTTGCCGCCAGGAGCAGCGGCTGTGACTGCGCTTCACGCCACAGATCGCGATCAAACATCGTTTTGCCGGCTCACAGCGGGCCCTCGTGAATCAATACTCGAGCGCCGTTTCGGATGTGATACGCTCTCGGAAGATCCAGTAGCTCCAGCCCTGGTAGAGGAGCATGACGGGAACAAAAATGAGGGCCACGACGCTCATGACGCGCAATGTGTAGGGTGAGGAGGCCGCCGTATAGATTGTCAGACTGTAGGCCGGATCGATACTGGAGACCATGACCCGCGGAAACAGAATGATAAAGAGCGTGACTACCGTAAAGACGATGGCCAATACGGAGCTACCAAAGGCCCACCCATCCATTTCCTTGAAGATGAAATAGCCGGTTGCCAGGAGCGCCAGCCCCGCGCCAAGGGGAATCAGTCCGGGGTTGACGCCGAGTTGCGCCTGAGCGTCTGTTGCCAAATAGGTGCCTATGAAGCTGACGATGAGGAGTAACAGCGCCAGGGGCCAGAGGCGTCGAGCGGCACGGCGGCTGCGCTTCTGCAGGTCGCCGTCGGTCTTCATGCTCAAGAAGATGGCGCCGTGAACGGTAAACCCAACGACGGCTAATAGTCCGATAACCAGCGCATAGGGATTGAGCAGATTCCAGAAGCCGCCCACATAGGTCATCTCGGCGTCAATGGGCACACCGCGCACCAGGTTGGCAAAGGCCACGCCCAGGAGCAGGGCAGGAAGCAGGCTACCTACGAAGATGGCCGCATCCCAAACCGAACGCCAGCGTTTGTTTTCGTCCTTACTGCGAAACTCAAAGGCAACGCCACGAACAATAAGCGCCAGGAGCAATAGAAATAGCGGCATGTAGAAGCCGCTGAACAGAGTGGCATACCAATGTGGGAACGCAGCAAAGGTGGCGCCTCCGGCCGTCAGCAACCAAACTTCGTTGGCGTCCCAGTGCGGACCGATGGTATTGATTATCATCCGTCGCGTCTTGTCATCCCGTCCGAGGAAAGGCAACAAAATGCCCACACCAAAATCGAACCCTTCCAGGACGAAAAAGCCCGTGTATAGAACGGCTATAAGAACGAACCACAGCACGTTGAGATCCATATTTAAACCTCCGGTCGAATCACCAGCTGTCACGCGCGCGATGCGATCTGAGCACTTTACTCAGTCGCCGACGAGTGACGGGATTTGCTCGGATTCCACGTCGCGGACGGGCTCGCCGCTGCCCTCGCGCGCAAACTTTCGTAACAAATAGATATCGGCGCCCATCAGGACCCCGTAGATCAAGGTGAAACCGATGAGTGTGGTGAGTACCATGCCACCGGAGACGTTTACGGAGACAGCGTCCTCGATCTTCATCAGGCCAAAAACCACCCACGGCGCGCGGCCCAATTCGGTAAGCAACCACCCCGTGGTATTAGCCAGGTAAGGTAAGAAGATGAGCCAGGGGAAAACGGCTAACAGGCGTGGCGGCTTATCTAACTGTTCTCCCATCACCAGCAGCAAGGCATAGAGGGCGACGATGAGCAGCAAAAAGCCGGCGCCGACCATAATACGGAAGCTCCAGTAGCTAATGGCCACCGGCGGGACGTAGTTGCCCGGCCCATACTCTGCCTCATATTGCTGTTGCAAGTCGTTGATGCCTTGGACCGTGCCCTGCCACTGATTATAGGCCAGCAGCGTGAGTAGCCGCGGAATACGAATGGCGAAAACATCGCGCCGTTCCGCCTCATCCCCAATGGTAAATAGCGACATAGCAGCGGGATCTTCAGTGTTCCACAGCGCCTCGGCAGCCGCCATTTTCATGGGCTGCACCTGCACCATGTGTTGCGCCTGGCTATGCCCGGACATGATTACCCAGATAATAGATAGCGTTCCTACGATAGCGGCGATCCGGAACGACCGCCGGAAGTCGTCGCGATTCTTGCCTGCGCGCAACAGATGGAAGGCGCTTATGCCCATGATGAAGAACGCCGCCGTCGTAAGCCCACTCATAATCACGTGTGGAAACTGGACCCACACGTGCGGATTAAAAATGAGCGCAAAGAAGTCTGTCATTTCGGCGCGCCCACCGTTTATGGCGTAGCCAACTGGCTGTTGCATGAATGAGTTGGCAATGAGAATCCACAGCGCGGAGACATTGGCGCCTAACGCCACCATCCAGATGGCGGCGGCGTGGACCCGCTTTGAGAGACGCTCCCAGCCGAAGAGCCAGATGCCCAGGAACGTCGACTCTAAGAAGAAGGCAAGCAGCGCTTCAATCGCCAGGGGCGCGCCGAAAATGTCGCCGACGAATCGAGAGTACTCGGACCAGTTCATCCCGAACTGAAACTCCTGCACGATTCCCGTGACAACGCCCATGGCAAAGTTTATTACGAACAACTTGCCCCAGAACTTGGTCATGCGCCGGTAGGCCGCGTTCGAGGTTCGTACGTAGAGCGTTTCCATGATGGCGACGAGGATGGAAAGACCGAGGGTGAGGGGAACAAAAAAGAAGTGATAGACGGTCGTGACCGCAAATTGCAGCCGCGCCAGGGTCAGGGCATCCATTTAGTGCCTCCTGTAGCAAGCCTGCACCCAGCCAAATGCTTGATCTTGATGCTCACCATCGTAATGCATTCGATCGGGGTCGATTAGTGATGGATGTCATCTAAACGCCGTGACAGCAGGCGCAAGAAATTCGTTCAGGAGTGGTAGACAAATCCCAAGGAAGGTATACTTTATTGTATGAGTATGATTCGCATAATGTTGGTCGACGATCACGAAGTTGTGCGCCTGGGCATGAAGAGCCTGCTGGAGCGGCATCCCACGTTTGATGTGGTGGCTGAGGCATCGGCCGCAGACGAAGCCGTGCAAAAGGCGCTTGCTCACGAACCAGACATTGTCCTTATGGACATTCGTTTGTCCGGCAGCAGCGGCATTGAAGCTTGCCAGAAGATCACGGAACAGCTGGATGACACCAAGGTTGTCATGCTCACATCATATGCCGACGACGAGTTGTTGTTTTCGGCGATCAGGGCCGGGGCAGTTGGCTACGTGTTGAAGCAGATTGGTAGCGGTGAGCTGATAGAATCAATTGAGGCGGCTGCGCGGGGAGAGGCAACGTTAGATCCCAGCCTGACCCAGCGCGTATTCAACGAGGTGCGGCGCGCTATTCAGAACGAAGAACAGGCAGCATTTGGGGAATTAACCCCGCAAGAAATGCAGGTACTGGCTCTAATAGCCGAAGGTAAGACGAACCGCGAGATTGCAGGCGCGCTCTTTTTGAGTGAAGGAACGGTGCGCAACTACGTCAGCAGCATTCTTTCTAAGTTGGGTGTTTCGAACCGCGCTGAAGCGGCTGCGTATGCCGTCCAACACCACTTACAAAACTACCTTTAGACCCATGACGCAAGCAAAATCGACGAATCATGAGTCCTTGACGGCGCTGAGCCGCGCGGCAGTTGCCGTTGCCAGCAACCTTTCGCTGGACAAGGTTCTGCGGCAGATTGTGGAGTCCGCGAGAGAGCTGGCCAACGCGCGTTTCGCAGCCCTGGGCGTGCCCGATGGTAGCGGCACACTGGCCCGGTTTGTTCATTCGGGCATGCAGTCGGACGTTGTGGCGACGATACCACATCTGCCTGAAGGGCGTGGACTCCTGGGCGCTATTCTTGACGAGGGTCGCACGATTCGTATCCCCGACATCGGGGACGATCCTCGCTCGGTCGGTTTTCCAGAAGGCCATCCACCGATGAAAAGCTTCTTGGGCGTGCCCATTCGCGTGGGCGGCGAGATCGTGGGCAATCTGTACCTGACTGAGAAGCTTGACGCCAGAGAGTTTTCGCAGATGGATCAGGAGCTGATTGAGCTGCTCGCTGCAAATGCAGCAATTGCCATCAAGAACGCGCAACTGTACGAACAAGTGGGCCGGCTGGCAATCGTAGAAGAACGCTCGCGTATCGGTATGGACCTACACGATGGCGTAATTCAAGCCATATATGCTGTGGGGCTTACGCTGGAATCGGCGCGGCTTCTTCTTGCCGAACAAGATCAAGAACAACAGGAAGCTGTTGCCCTCATCGATAATGCCATTGATAGTCTCAACGAGGCTATTCGCGACATCCGTAATTTCATCTTAGATTTGCGTCCACGTCGCTTCGAGGGCGATCTGGCCCAGGGGTTGGCCCGCCTGGCGCGTGAATTTCAGGCCAACACGATGATTCCGGTCAATTTCGACCTGTGTCCCCAAGAAACGGACCGCGTGCCACTGGAGGTTTCGCGTGCCATTTTCTTTACCACGCAGGAGGCACTGGCCAACGTTGCGCGTCACGCGAAGGCCGATAATGTGACAATTTCGACGTGTTGCGAGGACCATGCTATTTCGGTGCTGGTAAAAGATGACGGCGTAGGGTTCGACGTGGAAAGCGGCAGCCAGGCGACAGGCCACGGGCTGGCAAACATGCGGGCCAGGGCCGAAGAGTTGGGCGGTGAGTTCGAGGTAGAATCCGAACTGGGCAAGGGGACCTGCATTTCGTTTACGGCGCCTATCGCCGACTGAGCGTCTGGGCGCTGGAACCAATTCTCACCACAGAAGTCGTCCGCAATTTTTAATAGGCCCCGGTGACAACCCGCACATAGAATTATGACATTCGTTACTGTGTTGCCCGATCGCCTGCTTCTACACTAAAAGCAACGATCGAGGTAATTTCAGGCGACGCCATATACTGGCGAGGTAGGTCAGTTTGACCACGATCTTCGCGCCGTCAGACACATCGATCGTGAAGAAGGGCGCAATGAACGAGATCGAGGTGCTAATTATTGATGAACACGCTGCCGTGTGCCACGCGCTGGCCTCTAGGCTGAATGCCGTTACGTCGATCCGGGTGGTCGGCGCAACATGCGATCTTGGCGAAGGTTTGTGCCTGGCAAAGCTGGCTCAGCCGGACATTGTCTTGCTTGAGCTAAAGTGGCGCGATCGCATTGGAACTAGACAAAGGGAGCAGGATCCCATTCGAGCTATCTCTCAATTGCTGGCGGCAGGCCCTTGGAGCATCATCATTCTTACGTCGTATCTTGACGAGGTGGAGAAGGATACGGCGATGGCGGCTGGCGCTAAACGTTATCTATTGAAGGACATTGATACAGGACGGTTGGTCACCGAGATCGAAGACGTGATCGACGAAACACTTTCAGTTTAGGAGTTAGGAGTAACACAAGATGAAGCAAGAATTGGTAATGGATTGGATGACATCTGATCCGATTACTATTACACTAGACACAACCCTCCCTAAGGCGCACCGCCTTATGATGGAACATAATATCCGCCGCCTTCCCGTCGTAAAGAACAAAGAGGTGGTGGGCATTGTCACTCTGGGCGATGTGCGCGGCGCGGAACCGTCGGGAGCGACATCGCTAAGCATCTGGGAAATCAATTATCTAATCAGCCGGCTCAAGATAGAAGAGATCATGACGCCGCGGCCGATTTCCGTCTCCAGGAACACTACGCTGGGCGAGGCCGCGCAGATTATGCTCGAGCACAAGGTCAGCGGTCTGCCAGTCGTCGATGACGATGGTCAGCTTGTGGGCATCATTACGGAATCCGACATCTTCCGCAAGGTCGTGCGCGACTGGCAGGGTCAGAACGTGCCCGCCTGAAAGTTACACACACCAGTGTAGCTCCACTCAATTTTGGGGAGATACCATGGAATTTGGCGTTCCGAAAGAGATACGTGACCTTGAGCGACGGGTCGGCTTGACGCCGGCCGGTGTGACGGCGCTCGTGGCTGCCGGACACACTGTTTACGTGGAGCGGGAAGCCGGCGCCGGCGCCGGCTTTTCCGATGATGCCTATGTGGACGCGGGGGCACAATTGGTCTATTCGGCGGCCGAGGTGTATGGTCGTTCCGATGCCGTGATCAAGATAACGCGCCCCACGGAGGCAGAGCACGAACACTTCCGCCACGGTCAGCTGCTACTGGCGTTCTTACACCTTCCTGTCTCGTCGCCCGATTTGCCCAACGTTTTGATCGAAAAAGAGATCACGGCGATCGCCTACGAAATGATTGAGGAGGACGACGGCCTGCGCCCCGTACTGCTTCCAATGAGTGAGATTGCGGGCCAGCTCGCGCCCATTCTCGCCGGACAACTGCTGATGACCGAGCGTGGTGGAAGAGGGACCCTGCTCTCAGGGATTCCCGGCGTCCCGCCTGGCGCCGTTGTCATCCTGGGCGCGGGCGTACTTGGCGCAAACGCGACAAGAGCGTTCCTGGGTAGTGGGGCGCAGGTGACGGTATTGGACCATGACATTCGACCCTTGCGTAGAATAGATGAGTTATTTGCCGGGCGCGTCACGACGATGCTGGCTAGCGATTACAACATCCGGCGCACGACACAATACGCTGACGTTCTGGTCGGCGCCGTACTGCAGCCGGGGAGACGCGCTCCGGTGCTCGTCAGCCGCCAAATGGTGCGCGAAATGCGACCGGGCACGGTGCTGCTCGATTTCTCCATCGATCAGGGTGGATGTGTAGAGACCAGCCGGCCTACAACGCTGCGGGCGCCCACGTATGTCGATGAAGGAGTCATTCATTACTGCGTTCCCAACGTAACGGCTGCCGTGGCGCGCACCACAAGTCACGCTATGACCAACGCCGCGCTACCGTATTTGCTCTCGCTAGACCAGCTAGAGACGCAGATCAGGGAATCCACGGCGCTTGCCCGTGGCGTTAACTTGCTACAGGGTCAACTTGTCAATGCACAGGTGGCGGCGGCGCTTGGCAAATCGTTTGACGGTCGTGTGTTCGGCGCAAACGTAGGAGGCGACGCGGCGTGAATTGGGAAGCTATCTACCGGCGCAAGGTGATGGATGTGGACACTGCGCTGGCTTCTATCTTATCTGGGAACCGCATCTACATTGGCGGCGGCGCCGGTGTGCCCAAGTGTCTCGCCGGTGCGCTAACGCGTCGCGCGGACGAATTGCGCGACGTGGAAATCACGCACATCCTGACCTTCGCCGACGCACCGTATGCCGAAGAGCAATATCAGGACGCCTTTCGCGTGAACGCCTTGTTCATTGGGCCCAACGTACGCGATGCAGTACGGGAAGGGCGCGCAGATTTTACGCCGGTCTTCTTGTCTGAGATTCCAGACCTCTTTCGCACCGTTCTCCCCGTGGACGTGGCGCTCATTTCCGTCTCATCGCCGGACGTGCACGGATTCTGTAGCTTTGGTGTTGAGGTGGGCACGACGAAGCCGGCTGCGGAAGCGGCCCGTGTCGTCATCGCCGAAATTAACCCGCGCATGCCACGGACGCTGGGTGATAGCTTTATACACATCAGCCGGTTGACACACATTGTTGAAGTTGATTATCCTTTGCCTGTGGCGCCGCAGGCAGGCAGTAGTGAACGGCACCTGAAGGTGGGCGAGCACATCGCGAGCATGATTCCTAACGGCGCCACGTTACAGATGGGAATTGGAAGTATCCCCGATGCGGTCCTGCAACATCTTGGGGAGCACCGGGACCTCGGCGTTCACACTGAGCTTTTTTCCGATGGCATCATCGACCTCGTTGAATCGGGCGTCATTACCTGCAGCCGCAAGAGCTTTCACCCCGGCAAGATTGTGGCCGGATTTTTGTTTGGCAGCCAGCGTCTCTACGATTTTGTCCACAATAATCCGCTCATCGAGCTTCATCCCACAGACTACGTCAACGATCCCTTCAACATTGCTCGCAATGATCGTATGGTTGCCATCAACTCTGCCATTCAAGTCGATTTAACAGGTCAGGTTAACGCCGATTCCATCGGCCCCCGAATTTATAGTGGCGTAGGCGGACAGGTGGACTTCATTCGGGGTGCGTCACGGTCAAAAGAAGGGCTTCCCATTGTCGCCTTTCTTTCCACGGCAAAGAATGACACGATCAGTCGCATCGTGCCCCAGCTCTATCCTGGATCGGGCGTTGTTACCACGCGCAATGACGTCCACTATGTCGTAACTGAGTATGGCGTGGCGTCTCTTTACGGTAAGCCGGTCCGCCGGCGGGCGCAGGAGCTGATTGCTATCGCACATCCTAGTTTCCGCGATGAATTGACGCACACTGCAAAAGAAATGGGTTACCTCTAGCCTGCATGCTGTTCCGTTCTCAGCGTCTGCGATAAAATTAACGCCAATCGTAGACCTGGGTAAGGACAGATGAAATTTCCTGATATCCAAGACGTAGAATTTGACACCGTGGATGAACGACTCAAGGTCGTGATGCCCGTTGAGCGCAGCTGGCCCTATTTCCTGGTCTACTCAATCCTGCTTCTAGCCTGGATCGGCGTCACAATCTGGATGCTTTCGCTGCTGTTCGGCACGTCGCCGAGCCAACTTCCAACCCAGTTTTTGGTCGTCTGGATCATTATCCTGCTTATCTGGGCCTATATCTGGTACCGGTTGGGTCGCAGCGTCTGGCGCTGGTGGCAGTATTATGCCGCCACGCGCGAGGTTCTGTTCGTCGACAGTGAGATACTCATCGTGCGGCGCCCACTCTCGTTACTGGGCGTGACTCACGCGTACGGCATGGAGCACGTCAGCCCTTTCTACTACAATGACGCGCATGAATCGGTCGCTTTTGACTATGGGTCGCGTGGAGGTCTGTTTGGGAGTGGCATTGGGCGCGAGGATGCGCAACGGTTAATTCGCTACCTGAACGATCGCTTTCACCCCCACGCCGGGGAGCTTGAAGAAGACTAGGGCGGATGGGCATCTATTCCGTGAGAAAGATGTCCTTGGAGGCAAAGAAATCGGCGGCAAGTACGAAGAGAATCGTAGAATAAACGACGATGACGGCAGGAGCAAGCGCCTGGACCGGAGTGAAGGCGCCACCAACTACAGCATCTGAAATGGCTCGGAATGGCCAAAAGACGGCGTCAAAAAGACCGGCGATCATCTGCGCACCGGAGCCCACCAGCCACTCTGCCATAGCGTTGACCAGGTTGCCTGGCCCCATATAGCCTTCTCTCATCAGTGTCACGCCAAGGCCGAATAAGCGGTTGGAAATCCACTGGACGAGCGGGCCGTCGAGCTGGCGCCCAAATAGTAAGATAGCGAGAAATCCATAGACGTAGACGCGTGACCAGCCAGACGTGACCAGATCTGTGGCGTGTAGGGCCAATACGACGGCGAGTATGTCGGCTGCCACCCACAGGGGAGGCAACTCCAGAATTCTGCTGAGTGTCAACGCCGGTCCGTTGACTGTCGCCAGAATTGCTACTAGGAATTGCAGACCGAGTGTGGCGAAAAGACTGGAAACAAGCACGGCGACGAGATGTTCCACGCGGCTCGGCAGCCGGGCTAGCATGGCGTAGTTGATAGCCTGATTGGCGCGTCCGGCGATGGTCAAGGTAATCAAGAACGCTGCGGCTGCGCCGAAGAGGCCAATGACGAGAATATAATAGGCAGGCTCCGGCGTTTCCCGGGCCGGATCGAAGAAAAGACGCCAAAAAGCTAGCGCCATCAGGATGTAAATGAGACCTGCCAGAGAAAGTAGGAGTTGGCGTACCAGGTAAGCAATTAAGGTCAGGACTCGTCGTGCCACTGCACAGCCTCGGCGTAGATCTCTTCTAGTGTTCGTCTTTTCTGGGCAACACCGATTATATCGAATCCCATTCCCACCAGGATACTTAGAATCTGGCGCCGAAGCCGAATCGCCTCGTTGATCAGAATGAGATTGCGTCCATCGATTTCGATGTCGTGATGTAGCGTGGTAAGAATTTCATCTGCGGGTGCAAGGTCACGGTCGACCTGGATCGTGACGTGCGGTCGCAGAGCCAGGGCCTCAGCCATGGTTCCCTTGTAGTGGATGCGACCCTGCTTCAGAATGATCAGATAATCGCAGGTCTGGGTTACTTCCGGCAACTGATGGGAGGCCATCAGAATGGTCTGGTTCCGGGCGCTAATGCGCCGGATGAGTCGCTGAATGTCCGATTGTCCCTCAGGGTCCAGACCATTCGACGGTTCATCAAGGAGCAGCATGGGCGGAGAGCCAATGAGACATTGCGCCAGGCCCAACCGTTGTCGCATTCCTTTTGAGCACTGTCCGATGCGTTTGCCGGCTGATTCCAACAGCTTGACGTCGGACAAGGCCTCGTGGACCGCTTCGCTAATCTTAAGGCGGGGGATATTACTCAGCCGGGCAATCATGACCAGGTATTCCTCTACCCGCAGCTGGTTAGGAAACAAAAGGCGTTCCGGCTTGTAGGCGATGGCGGGCCAGTAGCCGTAGGTGGGACGCACTTCACCGGAATCAGGATTAAGGAATCCTGCTATGAGCTTGAATAGCGTCGTCTTGCCCGCGCCGTTCGGTCCCAGCACCCCAACGACTCGTCCTCGAGGGATTGTGAAGGACACGCCGTCGACGGCAACCAGAGAGTAGAAGCGCTTTGTCACATTGTCAATCGTGATCACATTGAAGTCCTCGTCGCCACGTGCTCGTGTCTGGCAGGCGCGGGTTAGTTTACCACAGCGGACGACGGTGACAATGGGTGATGTTTACGTTTGGATCGTGCAGGATTTAGTCTTTCTTAATAGGTTATGCTGCCGTTCGACGCCAGGGGGACAGCCTGCTATAATGCCACGTTTGAGCGCGGCACAGCCTAAACTTGCGCCGGCGCTAATTGTGTTGCACCAGACTTCTTACGAGGATGTTCTTATGAATTTACAACCCCTGGCGCCATACTTGAGTATCGCCGAGATTATACTGGCGGTGGCTATCACCGTACTTGTCCTGCTACAGTCGAAAGGCGCCGACCTCGGCGGTTTCATGGGAGGCGCCGGTGACACGACCGGTTACCGTACGAAGCGTGGTGTGGAAAAGACGCTTCACCAGGTGACAATCTACTTCAGCATCGCCTTCTTTATTCTAACCTTTCTGACCTTTGTGGCGTGGGGACAGGCCGGATAGCGCCGTCCAGGCTATGACCTCAAAGCCCAATATCGGCTGGCAACTTCTGTTGGCGGTCGTCTGCCTGGGACTGGTGCTTTCGCTACTGTCCTACCAAGTCCAATCGGTTGGACTTTGCACAACGCGCGTTCCGGAAACCGGGGGGAGTCTGGTCGAGGGCGTGGTTGGCGCTCCTCGCTATCTTAATCCGCTTCTTAGCGATCGCAATCCCGTTGACCGGGAAATCACGAGCCTCATTTTCGATGGTCTGACGCAGTATGGGCAGGATGGGCGTATCGTTCCCGCTCTGGCCCGCGACTGGCAGGTGAGTGAAGATGGACGCACGGTCGGTTTTAGCTTGCGCGACGACGTGTCGTGGCATGATGGCGAGCCGTTCACTGCCGGGGACGTCGTCTTTAGCTACGAATTACTAAAGAGTGAGGCACTTCCGGCCCCTCCGGCGATAAGGACACTGTGGCAGTCGGTCACCATCAGCCAGACCGGGCCCTTTAGTGTTACCTTCACGCTCCCCGAGCCTTATTCGCCGTTCCTTGATGCCACGACGCGCGGAATTGTTCCAGAGCACATTCTTGGCGACGTTCCCCCAGGGCAGATCGCGGAACACGCGTTCAACCAGGCGCCGGTGGGTACCGGACCTTTCTTGATCCCGGCGGGCGAGAATTGGCAGCGCAGCGGGCGGTTGCGGCTGATTCCTAACAGCGCCTTTTGGGACCAGGACATTAGCCTTGATAGCGTCGAAGTTCGTTTCTTTCCCGATCAGGCAACGTTGGTTGACGCGTTTGAGGCGGGGGAGGTCCACGCATTGAACAGTGTTCCGGCTCCTGTCTTTGCAGAGGTCGCCACCCACACCGAAGCGCACCTGTACACGACGAGGCGTCCTCGTTTCACGCAGCTGCTCTTTAATGTCAGCGAGAGTGGACATGCGGCCCTGCAAACGACAGAGGTGCGCCAGGCAGTGGCCCATGCACTCGATCGCAAGGCGATCGTCGACCAGGCTGTACGCGGACAAGGCGTCCCCCTAAACGGTCCGTACATTCCTTCGTCGTGGGCCTATAATCCCGGCGCACTGACAATTTACAATCATGTGCCTATCTCGGCGACGCAATTGCTGGAGCAGTCTGGCTGGACGCTGGCGGAGGGCGCGCAGGTGCGGCAGTTTGAAGGACAATCGCTGTCACTGCGGCTGCTCCTTCTGGACGATCCGGTACATAGAGCCGTCGCCGCGGCAATTGCCCAGCAACTTGGCGACGTCGGCGTGCAGGTGCAGCTGGAAGCAATGTCGAACCAACCTTACTTGGAGGCGCTCGGCGAGCGCAATTTCGATATGGCCCTGACGGACGTCGCAGCGGACACCGATCCCGATCTGTATGATTTCTGGAGCCAGGCTTCAATTGTTAACGGCAACAACTATGCAGGCTGGAATAGCCGGCGCGCGAGTGAAGCGTTGGAGCAGGCGCGACAGACGTGGAACGTTGACGAACGGCGCGCCTATTATGATGCCTTCTTACAGGTCTTCAGCGCCGCCGTGCCGGCAGTCAGCCTTTACCAGCAGGTGTATACCTACGCCATCAGTGACCAGGTGCAAAACGTGGACATTGGCCGCATTGACCATCCTCGCGAGAGATACGAGGACATGCATGATTGGTTCCTTTTCTATCGTGACGTTGCCGTTAGCTGCCCGGAAGGGGTGATGACTCCAGAGCTAGAGGTAGAGGTCGCTAATTGAGCGCGCGGCTCAGCGTGACTATCTGGCTGCGTATGGCGCTTGCATCAGGTTCAGCAGCGGGCAGTGGTTGTCCACTTCCTTGAATTATGGCGGGAATAAATCTCAACTGGCGTACGCCCTGTTTATCCAGCCAAACGGCCAACACGGCCGTCTGTGGTGGCCCCGTGATGTTGAAGGCAAAGTTGCCTAATCCGTAGACAATCACTCCTTCGCCCCTGAACTCAACGCCCTGTAAAATATGCGCGTGGTGGCCGATGACGAGGCTGGCTCCGGCGTCGACAGCGGCGCGGGCGGCGGCAGCCTGTTCGGGGCTGGGTGTAGGTACGTATTCGTATCCACTGTGTAGCACGACGACGATATGATCGACCTGCTCCCGCAGGGCGCTGACTTCACGGGTTATGCGTTCGGGATGGGCCCAGGCCAGGCCGGGTGCATCTGGGCGGGCCGTCCAGGACGCCGTATCAAAGTACGGCGCTCTGCCTTCTACGGGCACGTTGACATATGCGAGAAAGCCCAGTGTGAGCCCGTTAACCTCGGTTACGTACGGCCGGTGCGCCTGGTTGCTATCCGCGCCTGCGCCAATAGCGGCAATTCCCTCGCCGGCGAGCAGGGAAATGCCCTGCAGCAAGGCGTCTGGCCCATAATCCATGCCGTGGTTGTTTGCCAGGGAGACGACGTCGAAACCAGCCTGTGCCAGAGACTGGGCTGCCTGCGGGGGCGCGCGGAAGGCGTAGCTCTTGTTTGCCGGCTGCCCAACGTCGCCCAGCGCGGACTCGAGGTTACCAATAGTTAGATCGGCGTTCTGCAAAATTGGCGCCACGTGAGCGAAAGGAAACAGCGTATCACCGGCGGCGATGGCTTGCCCGAGGGCGCGATCAAGCATGATGTCTCCAACGGCGACCAGCTTAACATCTCCGATTGCCGTTCTCTCCTGCAAGCGTATGGCGAGCTGTCGCGCCGCCTCGGTGGCCTCGGGACGGGCAGTAATAAACCACGGCTGCTGTAAGGGGTATCCGGCATCGGAAACGTGCTGATCGTCCACGAGCAGGGCGCGCTGCACAGCCGAGAGCTGATCCCACGGTACCAGCGAGACAAGGTCGTGGCCGTTGGTCTGGATGGCGCGGGCTTGCGCCATGGTCACACCGTCCCAGTTCGTGGTGAAGGGGACCGCCAACGCCAGGGGAGTGCTTCCGGCAAAGAATTGTCCGTTGCCGGGCACAAGCGCCGCCTCCAGATCGCCGTTGGTCAAAAGCTCTTCTGCATTGTCGCTTATCGTGAGTTGCCAGGGCCGCACGGAATCCACGTCTTTTGTCTCCGCGCGAACTGCATCTTCCCACTGTGCAGGGATGCCCAGGCGCAGCGGCGCGGGAGGCGTCGCCGTATCTGTTGGATCAGGCGTGGGAACGTCTGTAGGCGTCGCCTTAGGTTGGGTACGCGTCGGCGTCCAGGGAACGGCTGTGAGCGACGGTGGCGGGTCTTTCACGAGCGTCATTGTGGTGACGATACTGGATGCGGTGGGCTGCGGGCCAGGTTCCTGGCGACATCCAATGCCGATCAACAGTAGCAGCACGAACGCGAAGTGGCGGTTTATTCGTCGGGTATACACGGGGTTGGTTGCTCGCGTTCCAGGTACTCAGAGACGGTCAGGCCTTCAGATGCCAGCGTATTTGCGAGATTGGGGCCAATGTAACGAAAGTGCCACGGTTCGTATAGGAAGGCCGTTCGCTCTTGTGCATCCTGGGGATAGCTCATCGTAAAACCGTACTCGGGTGCGTGCACCGCCAGCCATTGCCCTTCGCTCGTATCGGCAAAAGCGGGATGAAATTGCACGTAGTCTTCGCCCAGCATCCACTTTAGTTCCGGTGATCCAAAGTCTACAGTGGTGCCCAGTTGGTGCTCGCTGTGTCCCGGCGGCGCACTGAGGTTGCTGCCCCAGTCGGGATACTGTGACAGCCACTTTTGAAAGGCCAGCGACTGTTCCGAGTAGCTACGATATCCAGAGACGATCTGCGGCCTGAGGCCATCGGCTTTCATTGCGGCAATGATGTTCTTAAGCGGCTTAACGATCACAGCGCGAACTTCGGTAGAATACCCCAGGGTTACCTCGGGGCCGAAATAATCGGACAGCGGTACGAGGTCTGAGGGTGCATAATCCCGACTAAGGCCAAAGTCGCGCGTTACCAAGGTATACAAACCGCCGCCAGGTCGCCGCGCACTGCAGAGGGCTGGTGTTGCCGTTGGGGTGGGCGTGGTGGTTGCCGTCGCGGATGTGGTCGCTGTAGCTGTCATGGAAGGGGTGTGTGAGGGGCTTGCCAGATCCGTTGGCGTGAGTGACGGTGTGCGAGGTGGCTCGGTTAGCTCAAGGCTGGTCGTCGGCGTCGCTGCGATTGCGGCTGACGTTGGTGAGCTAGCCGGCGCACAGCCAACTAAAAGGATGAATAAGAGGGACAGGCTTGTCAGCCATGCGAACCGCCACTTAGCCATGGTTCGATGGCGCGTCGGATCCGGCCTCAATCTGGCCCCAGCCACCGCCGCCCGGCGTCTCGATGATGATGACATCCCCGGCCTCCAGGCGCAGGGATGCTTTTCCGCCGGTAGCTGTGCGTTGACCCTTTTGAATGAGCAAATTCCTACCGGGCCGACCTGCTTCGCCGCCATTCAAGCCATATGGAGCATGAGTCCGGCGTTCGCTTGTAATCGTGACGTCGACCGGGGCCAGAAAACGCACACGACGGACGAGTCCGTCTCCGCCCTGGTGGCGGCCCTTGCCGCCGGAGCCGGTGCGCAGGGCGTATTGCTCAACACGCAGCGGAAACGCGCTCTCAAGGGCCTCTACTGGTGTGTTGCGCGTATTGCTCATGTGAGAATGCATGCCACTCCCACCGCCAGCCGTTGAACCGGCGCCGATGCCACCGCCCAACGTCTCATAGTAGGCGAACGGTTGTCCGTCACCCTCACCGCCAAAGGTGAAGTTGTTCATGGTACCCTGACTGCCGGCGGGAACCAGGTTGGGTAGCGCCTGTGCCAGGGCGCCCATGACCACATCGACGACGCGTTGAGAGGTTTCAACGTTACCGGCAGCGACGGCGTGACCGCGCGGCGGATCGAGCAGAGACCCAGACGGAATGTGCAGCGTCAGCGGCTCAAAGAGCCCTTCATTCATCGGTATCTCACCATCAAGAAGCTCAAGCGCCACGCAGCGCAGGCAGTAGACGACGGCAGAGCTCACGATGGCGGGCACGGCGTTCACGTTGCCGCGTACGGCCGCAGCTGTACCGGCGAAGTCGCCGCGCAAGGAACGGCCGTCAATCGTCAGCGTAAGGTTGATAGGAATAGACTCTGCACCCTGACCGTCGTCATCCAGGTAATCGGTAAAGGTGTAAGCGCCGTCTGGGATTTGTTGCACGGCAGCCTCGATCATTCGTCGCGAGTACGCGATCAGATTTCGGGCCTGCGCCAGTGTTTCTGGCAGGCCATAGCGAGAAACGATCTGTTGCAGTCTGCGCGCTCCCGTGTGGTGCGCCGCCAATTGCGCCGCCAGATCGCCTTCGCGCTCCGCGGGCGTGCGCACATTGCGCAATAGGAGGGCCCATGCAGCTTCGTTAAGCGTGCCTTGCTCCACGATTCTGATGGGAGGAATGATGAGTCCTTCCTGGTGCAGTTCCGTTGAGAGCGGCATTGAACCGGGCGACATGCCGCCAATATCCGCGTGGTGCGCGCGGCTGGCGACGAAGAAATCAGGCTTACCAGCCACATCTGAATCGGACGCCGTATCGGCAAACACGGGAGAAACGAGCGTGACATCTGGAAGATGTGTGCCGCCAAGATATGGGTCGTTAAGGATGACGACATCTCCCGCGTGGAAATGGTCAACCTGTCGAATGGCGGCGCGCACCGATTCTGGCATGGCGCCGAGGTGCACGGGAATGTGCGCCGCCTGCGCTAACATTTGCCCATCACCTAGAAAGAGGGCGCAGCTAAAGTCTAGGCGCTCTTTGATATTGGGACTATATGCGGCGCGCTCCAGTGTGCCGCCCATCTCCTCGGCGACCGAGGCAAATAGATGATGAAAAACAGACAACGTGGCAGCGTCGGCCATTTATTTGACGCTACTCGTCCTTAAAAACGGGCAGATTACCGAGGGCGATGATGCGTGACCAGTCGTGATCGCCTTCGGTGAAGACGGCAGCGACACGACTGACCGTTGCGCCGGCTTTCTCGGCGATCTTCTCCATGCCGCGCAGTGTACTGCCGGTGCTGATCACATCGTCCACAATAATGATCTGCCTGCCTGAAATCAAATGGTGATCTTTCTCGTCGAGAAAGAGCGTCTGGGTCTTGCCGGTCGTGATGGAGACGGTTTCGGCGCTGACTGCCTCGCCCATATACGTTTTATAGTGCTTGCGCAGAACGACATAGGGAAGACCCATCAAAGCGCTCATCTCATAGACAAGGGGCATGCTCTTGGCCTCCGCAGTCATCAGCACGTCAGCGCTGGCATCCTTTAGTCGCTCGGCCAACGCGGCTGCTGCTGCCTTGGCAACATAAGTGTCTCCGAGCATATTGAAGATGGCAATGCGTACACCGGGGGCGACTTCAAAGAGGGGAAGATGGCGCGTTAGTCCAGCCACCTCGACTGTATACCGTTCCCGTTCCGTCATGATGTAGGTCTCCTTACTGCGTCACGTGTCTAAGTTTAGCCGTACAGGCATTCTGCGGCAAAAGGAATCACAGGCTGAGCGGTGAGGCGCACGACTGCGGAGCGTTTCTAGGCCTCTGGAGGAACGGTCGGAGCTGGGGAGCCGTCGGGGACAATGCTAGAATACGCGAAGACCAGATAAATTAGATAGGGATTAAGCCTATGAAAGCCATCACTGTTGAACAACGCGACGGCAAGCCTGTCCTGATTTGGGTGGAAGCGCCCGACGTCGAATATGGCCCGGATGAGGTCCTGATCGATGTCAAAGCATCGGCTGTGAATCGCGCGGACCTGTCTCAGGCGCGTGGCAATTATCCACCGCCGCCTGGTGTGACCGATATTCTGGGACTCGAGGCCAGTGGAGTGATCGCCGCAATGGGCGCCGAGGTCGAGAACTGGCGGGTTGGCGACCGCGTGTGCTGTCTGTTGCCCGGCGGCGGCTACGCCGAGCAGGTGGCGGCGCCCGCGGGCATGCTCTTGACGTTGCCCGAGGATTGGACGTTTGAACAAGGTGCGGCGATTCCTGAAGCGTGGCTGACAGCCTACGTAAACCTTTTTGGAGAAGGCAAATTGCAAGAGGGTGAGACGGTACTCATTCATGCCGGTGGCAGTGGTGTGGGGACCGCTGCCATCCAGCTGGCGCGCAAGGCGGGGGCGACGGTGTTTATTACGGCAGGAACTGAAGAGAAACTGAACACAGCGCGCGAACTTGGCGCCAGCCTTGCTATTAATTACAAGGAAGCTGACTTTGCCAAGGAGGTTAATTCCTTTACGGGTGGGGAGGGCGTGGACCTGGTTATAGATCCGGTCGGGGCAACGCACG
The DNA here is from genome assembly GCA_964432035.1 of uncultured Ardenticatenaceae bacterium. Classification (GTDB taxonomy): domain Bacteria; phylum Chloroflexota; class Anaerolineae; order Promineifilales; family Promineifilaceae; genus JAAYYY01. Next base: position 7,916 of record CAYSMQ010000012.1, on the reverse strand, counting down.
TGGGGCGCGACCTGGCAATTCTGCGTGCGGGTGGACGCCTGATTGTGCTGGGGCTGCTGAGTGGGGTCCAGGCTGAGATCAATCTGGCTCATATCCTGGGCAAGAGCTTACATATTATCGGATCGCGCCTACGACCACGGTCGGTCGACGAGAAGATCGCCATCACACAAGGGTTTGCAGATCGTTTTTGGTCGTTATTCGAGCGTGGTGAGCTGGCTCCCGTCATTGACCGCGTCTTTCCGCTGCCTCAGGCGAACGATGCGCATGAGTATGTGCGTCAGGATCGCAACACGGGCAAAGTCATCCTGAGTTTGCCATAAGGGGCTTGACGGCGCGCTTAACCGCCCGCCAGGTGAATGAGGTTGCGCAATGCCGCTGTGTCCAACAGGACAAAACGGCGACCGCGCACGCTGACCCACTTCGCGCGCCGGAAGCGACCGAGCGCCTTGTTAATGCTCACGCGCGTCGCTCCCGTCATTTCCGCCAAATCGGTTTGCGTCAGAGCAATATCAATGAGGGTGCCGTCTTCTACCGGCCTGCCGTGATCGGCAGCCAGCTTGAGCAGGGTGCGCGCCAGTCGGCCGTTTAAGTCCAGGAAAAACACGTCGCCAATCTGATCGTTTAGATGCCGGATGCGCTTAGCAAGCGTGCGCATTACCTGGTAGGCAAAATCAGGATTCTTGTTTATGAACCTGATGAACTCGTCCCGGTGCAGCGTTAGCGTCTCGGTGTCCTCCATCGCTTCTGCGGTTGCCGAGCGCGGAGCGTCGTCCAGAAGGGCGAGCTCACCGAAGAAATCGCCGGCGCCGAGGATCGCCAATAACGCTTCCTGTCCGTCCGGCATGCTATGGGTAATCTTGACCTTGCCCGCGGTGATAATGTAGAGCAAGCCGCCGGGATCGCCGTAATGGAAAATGATCTGATCTGTCCCAAACCGCCGGGGAACCAGCCCCGAGGCAAGGGTTTCGGCGTCACTGTTGTCTAGTTCGCTGAAGAATGGAACCTTCGTTAGAACCTTCGCCGCCGAGTCGGAGGGGTCAAACACGTCTTGTATCTTCTTAGTGCAGCTGTGCGAGAAGCAGACGCTCGGCGCGTGCCAGCGCGCGCCGGATACGATCGATATCGGCCGGCGGCCCACCACCTTGAGCAAAATGAGCTGAGCCGCCACCGTTCGCGTTGCCTACCACATCAAGCGCCGGCTTGAGCAGGTCGTCCATGGCGCCGAGCGCGGTCTCAGAACGCGCAAACACGAGACGAGAATTCTTTCCCGAGAGTCCTAGCAAGGCCACCACGCCTGGTTGTCGAATCAGCTGACCGGCAAGCACCTTCAGATCTTCAGGGTCTCTGTTTTGGAATGCATGTGTGATGATGCGATGACCATTCTTTTCCCGCGCATTTTGTAGTAACTGGTTGCTCAACAGCTGCATTACTTCCCCACGATGCAACTGGTTCTGACGCTGTAACTGCTTTACCTCCTCGCGCAGCTTGGCCACCGAATGCTCTACTTCAGAGAAAGCGGTGGTGAATTCGGTCGCCAGGCGGTTAATAATGCGATTCTTTTGACGGTAATCGGATAAGGCGCGCTTGCCACAGCTAAACTCGATGCGGTAATTGCCGCGGTGTGATTCTACTTTCAGAATCTTTACCATGCCCACTGCGCCGGTGCGAGATACGTGCGTGCCGCCGCAGGCGGTTAAGTCAAATTCTGCGATGTCGATCAGGCGCACAGTATCGCCTTCCACGTCGGGCACTTTACGCAAGTTCAATTCTTCTGCTTTCTCCAGTGGTACGAGATGAACTCTTACCGGCCGGTCATCCCAAACGATCTGATTGGCCAACGTTTCCGCCGCTTCAACCTGAGCTGGGTGCAGGTCCCTGCAATCCAGGTCGATGGTGACGCTATTTTCGCTCAAGTGGAAGCCCACCGTGCGCGCGGACGCAGACTGAATGAAGGCCTGAGACAGGATGTGCTGGCCAGTGTGCTGCTGCATATGGTCATGGCGTCTTGGCCAATCGATCTTACCTTCAATTTCGTCGCGCCAGACTTCACCCTCCAGCACGTGGACGATTGCGCCATCCTCATCGCGGATGAAAACGTCTACGATGGGCACCTTGTCAATGGTCCCACGATCGGCCGGTTGGCCTCCCGAGGTCGGGTAGAAGTATGTCTGGTTGAGCACGAGCGCCGGTCGTTCATCCCACTGCAAGCGCTCAATGACCTTGGCTGTGAATGCTTTTTTATAGGCGTCTTGATAATAACCGCGTTGGGTCATGCGTCACTACTGGCGTCTAGGGAGAAGGCTTTCGTTGGTAGCGTAAAGTTGAAGCGAGCGCCGCGTTGGGGAGCATCGTCTACCCAGATTTCTCCGCCATGCGCGTTGATGGCCAAGCGACAGAAGGCGAGGCCCAGGCCCATACCTTTCGGCGCGTTACGTCCCTGTAACCGGCGGAACTTTTCAAAGATAGCCTCACGGTACCGGGGTGGTATTCCCTGTCCCTGGTCGCACACGGTGACAAGTAGATACTCATCTGAGCTGTGCGGCATTATGGTTACTTTCACTTCACGGGTTTCCGGCGTGTGTTTGCTGGCATTATCCAGCAGATTGATGAACACGCGGCCGATCATATCTGCATCGACGAATACGGGTGGGAGTGACTCAGGTGCGTGTATGTTTAGGGCCACCTGTCGCCGCTCTAGGGCGGGCTGCACGACTTCGCGGGCGTCTTCTAGTAGGGCGTCCACCTCGATGAATCCCGCGTCGCTAATGGGGTGCCCGGCTTCAAGATGCGTGATATCCAGTAGCGACCGGATCAGGGTCTGTAGACGACGGCTGCTACGGGCGGCAATGTCGACGATAGAGTCTAGGACGGGATCGACATCGGCTGGTAGCTCGTAACGCAACAGCTCTAGGCTGGAGATAATGTTACCAAGCGGGCTTTGTAAGTCATGCACCAACATGGCGGTCAAATCACCGCGCATCTCTTCCAGCTCTACCTGTTGCGAAATGTCTCGATATATCCACTGCAAAACTTCTGTATCACCTGACCGCGTGCGTTTGACGTAGCCTTCGACCGGTATCGTCCGTTCCGATATGGTCGTGATGTCCGCGATAAATTTCTTGACGCTCTGCGTGTCGATTTCGGAAAGGTCGGGAATGCGCTCGTTGGGAGCCGACTCTCGTTCCTGGTGCAACGAAAGCACGGGCAGGCCAATGAGGCCTTCTCGCTCGTAGCCCAGAAAGTCTTGCGCCCGCCGATTTGCCTCGACAATCGTGCCGTCCAGGTCTGTCAGTAAAATGGGGCTGACGCTGTCTTCAAAGAGACTGAGGTAACGCTCTTCGGCTGCCTGTGTGCGAGCAAACTGTTGAGCGTTGGCTAATGCGGTGCTTGCAAGGTTAGCCAGGTTGACCCAAAGTTGTAGGTCGTCTTCGGTGAACGTGCCCTGGCGAGGATTAATGGCTTGTATCGTGCCTAACACTTCTCCTTTTACCTGGAGCGGCGCGCAGATAATAGCGCGCGTGTCGTGGCCCGTTCGCTCATCGGCCTGCCGATAGAAGCGAGGATCGCTGGCCGTATCCTGTACAAGGGCTGCCTCACCGTGTTCCATGACCCAGCCCGAGATGCCCTGGTTTGACGGTAGGCGCAGGCCCAGAATCTTGTCACTGCCGATGCCCTCGGCAATTTCGTATACCAATTCGTTCTGCTCCTGGTCCACGAGAGCAATGGACAGCGCTTCTGCGTTAAGTAGTTCGTTCATTTGCGCCAGGATAGATTGCAGTATCTCGTTAATATCGAGGGTTGAGTTGATGACCTTACTCGCCTCGTGTAGTAACGCGGACACTTTCAGCTGGCGCTGCGTATCTTCATAGAGTCGCGCGTTCTCAATGGCGATCGCCGCCTGGTTGGCAAGCATTTGCGCCAGATGAATCTCCTGGCGGCTGAACTCTCTTTCATCCTGCGTGCCCATCAGAATGGCCAGTCCGACAAGCTTGTCATGGGCTACCATGGGCACAAGCAGCGCAGATTTGACGTCGACGCTGCTCATGACACGCCGTTCGGGCGAGTCAGCCGGCAAACGGGCGCTGTGTATTTGCCTGGTTTCTAGCGTCTGCATGGCTTCGTGCAGACGGGGATACTGGCGGGCGTCGAGTGGCTCCGAGCGTTCAAGCTCCGCGCGCCTGGCTTCGGGCGCGTACAGCATGCGCTGTTCGAGCTGCATGGTACCGGCGTCCGTATCGAACAGCATACAGGCGTCGACCTTAATTAAGCGGGCCATTTGTCCCGCGACGCCCCCCAATACCTCGCCAAGTTCAAGGCTGCTGGACACAACCGCCGTGGCGTTGACGAGCGCAGCTAACTCTTCGGCGCGGCGGCGGCTTTCTTTGTAGAGGCGAGCGCTCTCAATGGTGCTCGCCGTTTGGTTGGCGATCGCATTTAGCAGATCAACGTCGTCCCGCTCAAACTGAGCTACGCCGGGCCGCGACATGGTGATGGCGCCGACGGGGTTCGCGCGGATGACCAGCGGCGCACATATCGCCGACCAGGCCTCGTCCACCGTTGCATGCTCCGTATTTGGCAACCAGCGCTCATCGGTGCGCGTGTCGGTAACGATGGCCGATTCCTTTGTTTTCATTGTCCAGGCAAACAAACCGTCCTGTACAATCTTTTCTAGAAACGGACCTTCGCGGGTTTCTAGCTCGCCGTCACGCAACACCCAGGCATACTCGGGACGCTGCTGATCGTTTAGAATTATTATCGTCCCCGAGGCGGCCCCTAACTCTTCCAGTGCCACTCTCAGAATTCGCGGAAGGACGGTATTAATCTCTAAACCTTCGGCGACGACCTGCTTCAACATGTCGTTGACGACATAGAGCGTCTGAAGCCGGTCAGCCTCGCGGTTATTTGTCACGATGATTTCGCTGCCGCGTGATTCCATACTGTTCTAATTGTAAACCCTGGTTCTTACATCTTCAATAGAAATCCCTTCTAATGACGCGCCACCAACATTATCCCTCCAAAATAGCGCCCAGCAGTTCGACCTGCTGTGGTTTATCGACGTCCATGGCAAGCTCCGGATACGGGCTCATAATGACGCGCACGGGCGCGTTTAGCAAATGGGAGGCCAATTCCTGTATTTCGCTTATGGTAAGTCGCCGGAACAGTAGTTTGAGCATTGTCCGTAGCCCGACAAGGCGCGCAAGGCGCAAGGCGTGCTTGCGGGCGTTAAAAATAGCTTCCCATAACTCTTCATTCGTATTTAGAATACGCGTCTGTACGAGGGTCATGTCTCCTCCCGCGATTGCCTGGTCTCGAAGCGGCACAAATGTACGCCCTGAGTTGGGGAAGCGACTCTCCATGGTTTCGCGAGTCACGACATTGTAATAGGCGATGCAATCGAATGGACGGCAGTTGTCGATATAGGCGTCGACCACGTCCGCAGTCAGCAAGGGAATGTCGGCGCTACAAAGGAGGGCTGTGGTCGACTGGGGATTGTCTTCAAGAAGGCGGTTGAGGGCCGCCTCAATATTTGCAATCAGTCCTCCCCGATCGGGCAAAATGGGTGCATCAGGTGGTAGCTGCAAGGACTGCACATCTTCCTCTTCCAAACCAACCACATAAATGCGATCGATGTTGCGCGCTGCATCCAGCGCCCTGGTCACATACTCCAGCATCGTGACCCCATGGATTTCCAGGAGCGACTTTGGTCTACCATTTGTAAACGGATAAAGAGGGTCGCTTTCCGGCACGCTCCCTCCGGCAGTGATGATACAATCCATAGTCACACTATTCTAACCGTAGGCTATGGACGGACGGTTGAATATCCAGTTTCGCAATCATGTCGTCTAGTTCCTGGTCGGTAAGTGGTCGTTCCTTACCGGCAATGGCTGTCAGGGCTGCTTCAAGCACATTTGTGCCAAACGAGCGCCCTTCCAGGCGGGGCGTCGTGGTCATCACATGATGCACGCCTCTTTGCCGAAATGCTTCCATGTCGCTGTCTGTCGTCGTGTTTGTCACGATGACTTTTCCTTCCATGTTGTCCGGCATGTGACGCCTGATATAGTGACAGTCACCGGCAATAACGTCTGCCCAATCATACCAGCGTTCAAAGCGCGGTTCGATCTGTTCCTGTTTATCTCCCATAGGATAGATGAAACTGACGGGAAAGCGTCCGACCAATGGGAGCGCCAGTCGTCCAACTCGTTTCAACGTGCTCAATTTGCGAATAGGAATGGGTATACCCATAGAAAACATCAGATCGGCGCATACCACCTCGTAACCTGCTTCGTAGAAAGACCTTGTCATGCCATAACGATCCACGGCCGCTGTTAACATGACCCGCGCCTGAGCATATGCCTCTCCCAGTTCGGCAACTAGCTGGCGCACGACGTGCGCTTCCAGTGTATTCTTCAGCCCGGTGCCGTCGACAACAGGCGTTTTTCGAACGCCGTGGACCATCTTGTGCGCAGCGTGCAACGGATAGCGGGTTCCTGCCAGTTCTACCCACAGGTCAATGCCGCCTACGCCAAGGGCGTCTACGCGCCCGTCAAGCGCGGTAAACAGCGTCGTTGCGCGTTGCACATTGCCATCAGTTCCCATGCGCTCCATCACAACGCGATGACCGAGGAGGTCAATTTCAACTCGTTTATCCCGCGAGGCGCTGCCCAGGCTAACGCTGACGGCTTTTTTTGGTTCTATACTCATAGTTGCCTTTATACTCTCTTACGAAATGACACGATGCGTGCTAGCCTGGCACAAACATCGTTGGCGCGTAGTACCAGTGCGCAAAGATAGCATCGTTGTAGGCCCTGAGCGCGCTAATGCGGCCGTAGCCGAATGTATGGTTGGGTACGGAGTCACCTGAAACAGCGCCGCACGTCTGCTGGCTCGTCAAGGGAACGGCGCTGTGCATAATTGCTGCTTCCAGGGCGGCAACATTTCCCGAGAGCTCCGGGTTGGCCGATATGAGCAGCGCTACGAGACCGGCGACGTGCGGCGATGCCATGCTGGTCCCACTCAGCGTGCCATACCCGCCTCCTGGGAACGAGGAACGTACATTAACCCCGGGTGCAACGACGTCGGGCTTGAGGCGGTTGCTGCCGTCCACGGTTACCGGCCCGCGGCTGCTGAAGCTGGCGACAACATCGTCGTTATCGACGGCGCCCACAGACAGCGTGGCATCATAAATGGCCGGGGGATACTGGACGGTCCCGCAATTGGGGCCTCTGTTACCGGCAGAGGAGACGACCACGATGCCCGCGGCGCGCACATTTTCGACGACTGCCTCTAGAATGGTGGGATCGACACAGTTTTCAGACGCAGGGCAGGCCCAGGAGTTGTTTATGACGTGTGGCGCCAGCGCTGGATCAGGATTTTCATCGTTTAAGTCGGTGGGCGCCAGGAACCACTGGAAGCACTCGGCGTATGTACTGGGCGTGCCGCTGCCCTGATCCATGTTGCGGCAACCGATCCACTTTGCATCCGGCGCGACACCGATCTGGTTTGCGCCGCCGTCATCGCCCACCATCGTGCCCATCGTGTGCGTGCCATGTCCGTGATCGTCGCATGGTTCGACCGTATCTGCGCCACAGATGCCGCCACCGGTGTGAACGGCATCGTGCCAGTTGTAATTGTGGTCGGCGCCGACGCCGTCCCAGCCACGGTACTTGTCGATAAGGGCTGGGTGCTGCCAATCGTAGCCTGTGTCCTGTCCACCTATGACAACGCCTTGGCCCGTTGCGCCTTGCGCCCACACATCCGGCGCCTCAATCTTGTTTATATTGGGCTCCACGGCCCGCGGCGCTTCTTGCTGCGGGGCCGCAACATCGATGGGGTCCAACGACCAGCGGGGATTGTCAAAGACGGCCGATACTTGCGGGTTCGAGGCCACCGCTTCCAGCACGTCCTCGTCTCCACGC
>CAYSMQ010000011.1:22543-29165 GCA_964432035.1 uncultured Ardenticatenaceae bacterium | reverse complement strand
ACGTTACGTCAACTAAATTGTTGTGTGTCATGTCCCGGACTCTCTCACAGACTGATCTACAAGCACGCAATCTTGCCCGAAGAATTGCGAGAAATGGGTTACAGCCATTTGCACTTCTACTGCTGGAGCCGGGACGCCCATTGGCTTTGCTGACGGCACAAATTATGTGGATGGCACAACCTGTGCTTTCGTTGGCCTGGCAGCCGCCGAAAATCGCCCGGTGGGCGCACTTCTTAGAGCAACCTGGCAGCCTTGAAGCCTTAATCGAGTACATCGAAGAATCCGAAGAGTAACATGGGCGCTACAGAATTAATCATAATCGTTACATTCGCTTCCGTCGCCGTTGCTCTCATCATACTGGGCCGAAGATCGCTTAATTATCGATTGAGGCCCATTTCCGCCTACCAGGCGCTGCGGCACGAGCCCGGAATGGCTGTCGAAAGCGGTCGCCACTCGCTGCTGGCACTTGGGAACGGACAGTTGCACACGCAGGCAGGTCCGGCGAGCATTGCAGGTTTGTTCGTTCTACAACGGCTTGCGCAAGCCAGCGGACAGGGTCTGGTCGCGCCGCGCGCCACCGTAGGCGCATCGACAGTGCTGCCAATCGCTCTTGACCATGTGAGAACCGCTTCCGAAGAGAACCCGGAGCAGCAGGCTGTGCGTCCGGACTCCGTGCAGTTCCTTGCCGAGGACACGTCTCCCTTCACTTATGCAGCAGGCACCGCAGATGTGGTTGAACGCAAGGAGGCAGGAAACAGCATCGCTATCGGCCGCTTCGGCGCCGAGTTGGCAATCATTGCCGAAGCGTCTGCGCGTGGCAACGTGCGTCAAATCATGGGGAGTGACGACCTCTCTGCAATCGCTGTTGCTACAGCTTCAACCGAGAACAGTCTTTGGGGCGAGGAGATATTCGCCGCCGGAGCCTATCTAAATGAGTCGGCTTCATCCCTGGCACCAGTTCGCGTCCAGGACGTATTGCGCTGGTTGGTCATCCTGGCACTCCTAGTTACGGCAGTGCTACACTTGCTTGGACTCACCTGAGCGCGCAGGCGCAAGCCAAATTGGAGCCGTAAATCCAAAGGTCATGATAATTCTGAAACGTGGAATTCCCGTAACGATTGCTGTACTAGTGGGCCTGATCACCCTGGCAACCATATTGTTGTCTTCGCCGGTTGTCGACCTACTGCTCAACTGGGCCGGTTTCCTGGCTGCGGCAGCTCTGATATTGGGGATTCTTAATTTGCTTTCTGTCCACGTTCGGCGCACTGCGGGCGGCAACGTGTACAGCCTCGTTCTTGTGTTAAGCATGCTCGCTACCTTTGCTTTGGCTATTACAGACGCCGCCGGACAGACGCAGGGAGGCGTTGAAGCCGTGTTTTCGGTGGTCCAGGCGCCGTTAGAAGCGGCGTTGGCGTCATTGCTGGCCTTTTTCCTACTGTTTGCCGGCGTGCGCATGATGCGCGTCCGTCGTAGTGCAGTTGCAGTCGTGTTTCTGGTCACGGCCCTGTTTTTCTTGGTAACGCAGGCGCCTCTGTCCCAGGCCCTATCTTCAACCCTGCTTCCCATCCGCGAGTGGCTGGATGCCATCGTGGTTGTCTCTGGTACACGTGGGCTAATGCTCGGTATCGCCTTAGGCGTTATCGTACTAAGTGTACGTTTGCTTATCGGCCTGGAACGACCTTATAGCTCATGACTGAGATTAATTGCGGCGCATGCGGCTCTCCAAACCCTAGTCAGAGTAGGTACTGCAATCGCTGCGGGGCTCCGCTTACCAGCGACACGACACAACTGTGCCCAACCTGTGATACGCCAAACCCCATCAACCTTCTATATTGTGATAATTGTGGGACGCGTCTCGTTGATGATAGCGATGAGCAGGATCCTCCCGAGGATGAAGACCCACGAACCGAAAGCCTATCTAAACCATTTTCATTACCAGCTCGGCCACCCGGACAAACAGGCAACCTTGACGTTTCCAGCGACCTACCCGATTGGCTCGTAACCGGTGATTTTGAAGACGACGATTTTCAAGACCTCTCGGAGGAGGAAGAACTGCGCTGGTTGCGGGCAGCACAAGAAGGCGAAAGCTGGGAAGATGAGGGCGCTCCAACCCTTGAGGAGCTGAGCGGCGACCACGCGCCCCAGGATGATCTTCCAACCTGGCTTATGGACGAAGAGTCTGAAAGCGCAATCTTTGGCGGCGACAAGAGCACCGACGAACTGTTCATGGAATCCCTCGGCTCCGGTGAACCCGATGAAGGAGAGGAGCCGGAAGAAGACGAGCCTGCGCCGGATGAGAGCGAGGCTGCCCTCGGAGAGCTGGAGAACTGGCTCTCCGAAATGGAAGGAGACGAGGCTGAGCCGGTTGCTGAGGACGATGAGACCGGCGAAGACATTGAAGAGACCGTTCCCCCCCCGGCTGAAGCAGAAGAATCCGATTGGCCGCAAGACCCGCCAGAGGAAATGAGCGAGGATAATTTCCTGCAGTGGCTCTCCGAAATTGATGCGGAGGAAACGGACAGCGCCGGCGAAAGTGGCGACAGACCGCGTGGCTCGACAGACGTGCCCGACTGGCTTAGCGATGCCATTCCCGGCTTAGAGGCGGACGTTGCGGGCGAAGAGGAACGGGCCGAGGATGATGACAAAACGCCAGATATTGCCGACTGGCCCAGAGCTGAAAGCGAAGCCGGCGACGAGTTGGTTGCCCCTGCCCAAAAGGAAACCGAACAAGCGGGGGATAGTGAAACCGTCGAAGACAATATCCCAGAGGACGATTTTCTGCAGTGGCTCGACTCACTTGATGACGCCGCCCCCGGCATCGACAGTGACGAAGCGGCCCTTGAAGCCCTTGAAGACGAACAGCAGCCAGGCTCAGTACTGCCGGTTGATGAATTAGATCCACCGGAACCACTATCTAACGCGCCCGAAGCACCCGAAACCGAGGCCGATGAGGCTATCGCCGAATTCAGAAAAGAAGATTTCGACCTTCCCGACTGGTTAGGCGAGCTGTCCGACGTCGAAGGCGACGCGGAAGGAGCGTCCCTTTCCGACGCCAATGAGCTGCCCAGCTGGTTGCAAGATCTTGCCCCACCGGGCGGTGACGCGAGGCTTCCCTACGTGACAGGAAGCGAGGCAGAGATAGCCGCCGATGCCGAAGGCGAAGCGCATGGCGGCGAACCTGGGCCTGAGAGCCAAGCAGAAGCGTGGCTCGCGGAGGATGACATACAGGCGGGTGAGTTGCCCGATTGGCTTGACGCCGCCAGGCCAGAAGAAGGCCAGATGGGCGAGGAGCAGGGCGAGGAACACGGCTTCGAGACTTCTCCAGAGAGCGACGCCGACCTGCTGCTTGAAGGCGACGACATACAAGAGGGCGAATTACCTGACTGGCTTGACGGCGTCACGTCTGAATTGGACGCTACGCCGCCGGCAACAGGGCCAGACGATGAGCGACAAGTGCAAGAGGCCGCTGAACAAGACGAGTTCGCCCTTACGGAAGATAGCGAACAAGATTTCGACGCGCACATAGAAGACGACCTTGCGGAGCAGGTAAGCGCCGAAGATTTGCCGGACTGGTTTAGCGATGTACTGGCCGATATTGAAACCGCTGAGAAGGAAAAGGCAGCATCGGACGCCGCAAGCGACAGGCAAAACGTGCCGGAGCAACTGGCGGGAAGCGAGCTACCCGAGTGGCTCGACAGCCCCTTCAGTGACGACGAAGAAACAGCCGAGCCGACCCCTATAGAGGAAATTCCTGAATGGCTGCGCGCGCCACTGCAGGAGAAACTGGCTCAAGCTGCGGCAGAACGTGGCATCGATGAGGCGTCCTTTGAAGGGGGCGAAGAATGGCGTGATTTGCTCGAAGCGCCGCCGTCATTGACCGAACATGCGCGCGGTGACGCCGGCAGAGAGAACGCCGTGGCCTGGCTCGAAGAGATGAGGGCTAAGGCGCCTTCCGACGAGGATGTGGAGTCCCAACCGGCCCAAGCCACCGACGAACTGGACAACCCGGTCTCGGGAATAAGCGGCGCCATCGACGTCGCCCATGGTGTGACAAAGCCAGCTAGCGCAAGACGCCAGGCTGAAGAAGCTGATGCCCGGCAACAGGAACAGCAAATCTTGCTCTTACGCCAGATGGCTCGCGGCGAACGGGTTCAAACGACCGAAATACTCCCCTTGGCAACAGGTATGGGCGCCCTACCCAAGGTCGCCCGCATCGTGCTTTCTGCCCTATTGCTGGCGGTTGTCCTTCTAGGCCTTTTCACCACCGATGCTATTGACGGTCTTGTGCCACAAGCAGGCGGCGAACCTGCCATGGCGCCCATGGAAGCTGTCCTAAGCGAGGCCGCAGGTGAACCGGTACTCGTCGTGTTCGACTATACACCGGCCATGGCCGGTGCATTGCAGCCTGTTGCCGTAGAGGTGCTACAAGCGCTGCAGGAACGCGAAAGCTACCCGCTTGTCACAAGTCAATCAGCGCCTGGTCTGGCCCTGGCGGCGGAGGCCGCCGGTGACGCCGGTCTAACAGAATTTGGCGAGCTGGGATTGGTTAGCGGCGGTGCACTCGGCGTGCGCCAGGTCGGTCGCTGCATGCGCCAGGGGACCCAATGCCAGACACTATTTGGCCAGCCGCTGGCAGCCGACGCTGCCGGACAATTAGCGAATGTGTCGACCCTCGTATTAGTTACCGGCGAGCGCGACAATATGGTGGCCTGGATCGAGCAACTGGAAGGAAATGACTCTGTCGCGCTGGCAGCCGTCGTCACGCCGATGTTAGAACCGCTTGCCGCACCATACCGTCTTTCCGGTCAGCTCGCCGGTGTTGTGATTGGAAATGGCGGGATGACCGCAGATTCCGCGGCGATGAACAACAATCTCTCGACTGCGCTGGCACTCTCACACTGGTTTGCCATCGTTGTCATCATTGCCGGTGCGCTCTTCTACCTTGTTTCCGATACAGTACGTTCGGTCAGGAGATAAGCGCATGCCGGACACGTTGACACTCTTCATTGGTCTGCTACTTACATTATTCATTTACAGCTATCTCGTTGGCGACAATCCTCTATACCGTCTCGCCGTGCATCTGCTGGTCGGTGTCAGCGCCGCCTATGCCGCCGTCGTAGCCACGGAGCGTATCTTGCTACCGGTCATTTCGCGGCTTATCAATAACCCCACAGCCACAGAAAGTATTCTGTGGCTCATACCGGTCGCGCTCTCTCTGCTGTTGCTCCTTAAGTGGTTTCGTCCGGTGGCCTGGTTGGGCAATACACCAGCAGGCATCCTTGTCACTATCGGCGCCGCCGTCGCCTTCGTAGGCGCCGTAACGGGGACCATGGTGCCTCAGATTCTATCGACCCCTACAGAAGGCCCCCTGAATACCGTTCTCATCGCCATTCTCTCGGCGTGCGCCCTACTCTACTTCCAGTTCACAGTCGGCGAGGGGGATGAACACGTTGTCGCAATTGCAGGTTGGCGACGCGCCATAAGTATAGTCGGTCAGTTCGTCATCCTGGTAGCGTTGGGCGCCATCTTCGCCGGCATCTTCTCTACCAGCCTCGTCCTGCTCGTCGAGCGCATCAGCTACTTCGTCAACGGTATCTCATCCTTAGTCGGGGTTATCTTATTGCTATGACGAACGACGGCACAGGTACAGTGGGATCCTTTCTGCTGGCAGATTGCGGGAGCATAACGACGACGGTGGCTCTCTTCGATCTTGTCGAAGACGAATACCGTCTGATCGCCCGCGCCGTTTCGCCCACTACCATTCGAATGCCATGGCACGATGTCGTCGTTGGCATACAGGAAGCCGCCAGCCAGGTATCAGCCATCACGGGGCGACCGCTCATTACGGAAAGTGGAGAACTCATCACACCAGAACAACAGAATGGCGCTGGAGTCGACTTTTTTGGCCTTACCATCAGCGCCGCGCGTCCCCTAAAAGTGATTGTAGCCGGCCTTCTTGAGGATGTCAGCATTGCCAGCGTCCGGCGCGCGTTGGAATCGATATATGCACAAGAAGTGAGCGCGTTTACACTGGACACGTCGCGCGACGAGCAATCGCAGATACAGGCCGTGCTAAATGAAAGGCCAGACTTACTGTTTATTGCCGGCGGCGCAGACGGTAGCGACCCACAACAGCTCGTCGATTTACTGGAATCTTTGGAGCTCGGAGCCGGATTGCTAAATGGCGCTCGTGGTCCCGACATTCTCTACGCCGGAAACCGCCAGTTGCGCGAACGTGTGACCGAATCATTTGGCCAATCCGCAACTATCTATATGGCGGATAACGTACGCCCATCCATCGAGGCCGAGCAATTGCATGACGCAAAGACCTTGCTGGGCGAAGTCTATCTCGAGCGCAAATTGGCAGATATACCCGGCATCCAGGATCTTTCATCCTGGATCGATGCGCCAATGGAAGCCACAGGGCGCGCCTTTGCCACCATGATCGACTATTTCGGCGCGCTTTACCGCTCGCCGGTCATTGGCGTGGATCTTGGCAGTAATAACGTTGTCCTGGCTTCCGCCGATGATGCTGAACCAGGCCGGCTTTTCATACGTAGCAACCTGGGAATGGGCGAACCGTTGCCCGAGCTCAAAGTTCGGGGCCATCGAAATCCGGCCC
>CAYSMQ010000011.1:4959-22533 GCA_964432035.1 uncultured Ardenticatenaceae bacterium | reverse complement strand
GATGAAAGGGCCAGGGCGATTTCCGCAGGCTGCTCTTGAATGTCTGCGAGCCGGACGATATCCTGCACTGGGCTCCCGTTGACTTGGAAGCGTCGCAACTCAATGATTTCATTTACGACAAAGCCATTCATCCTCAAACCGTACCCTTGACCGAAGACGAGGTGTTTCTGGAGCAGGCTATAGCGCGCATCCTATTGCGACAAACACTTTCACAGGCCGCGCGCAGCTGGGGCTGGCCCACGCAGGGGCTTTCGCTGCCGTCCCTAAACCTAATGGTGTTGCGTGGCAGTGTCCTGGCCAATTCGCCAAGACCGGGACAGGCGCTACTCACTGTTCTGGACGCCTTGCAACCGTCTGGCGTCTTTTCGGTTGCCGTCGACCGCCATGGCATTCTTCCCATGTTGGGTCTAATGGCACTACAGGATCCCGCCGCCGTCGTCCAGATATTAGAAGGTGGTGTGCTCCACGAGCTCGGCTGGGTGATCGCTCCTGTGGGCGCCGGTACGCTCGGCGACCACGCCTTGCACATCGTCGTTGCTTCCGAAGATAAAGGCGAATATCACATAGACGCCGAATTTGGTGAACTCATTGCTGTTCCGCTTGCCCAGGGCGCTTCAGCAGAACTCAGACTGAAACCAGATAAGAAAGTCGACGTTGGACGAGGACCGGGACGAGGCCGCAAGATAACCGTTCAAGGTGGCGCCGTCGGCCTGGTCGTTGACGTGCGCGGACGACCGCTCACACTTCCCGAAGAAGATGAGGAACGGCGCCGCCGCCTTCGTCAATGGCATTGGGACATGGGAAGCTAGTGAAGCAACGCACAGAAAGCGCCAAAAGAGGTGGTGCAAACAAGTTGCCAGTGAGATGTAATGATCCCTGCTAGTGTGACCACGGTAAAGTCCAATATACGCATCCGGCGTGAGAGACGACTTCCGCAGGCCGGTGAAATTACCGTCTCAGTCGGTCAGGAAGTAAACCCGGTTCAGGTCGTGGCACGCGCCTCACAGCAGCGCGGCTACACCATCGTGCCCGGCGCCGAATTGCTGGGCGTACAACCGCAAGATTTACGTGAGTACTTGCTTGTCGAGGAGGGCGCTGCCGTTCAGCGCAAGAAGCCACTCCTTGAGCGCCGCTCACTCTTTGGTAGCAAAACGGTCACATCGCCCATAAACGGCATTTTGTATCAGGTGAGCAAGGGCCGTCTCATTTTGCAGCAAACACCGGAGCTGTTTGAGCTAAGAGCCATGCTCACCGGCGTCGTCGCCGGCTTTCTTGGTAACCGCGGCATAACTATCGATACACAAGGAACGTTAATTGAGGCACAATGGGCCACGGCCCGCGAGGGATATGGTATCATTAAGGTAGTCGGTCAGCGGGACACGCCTCTGGCGCCTGAGCATATCGGCGCTGGCGCCCGCGGTGCCATTTTGGTAAGCGGGCGCATCAACCAGGCAGCCATTCTCGATCTGGCCGAAGAGAATTCGGTACGCGGCGTCATCGTCGGGAGTGTTCCGGGCGAGCTTGTGCCGCGGCTATCGAACTATCGCTTTCCGATTTTTGTTACAGAGGGCGTTGGTGCCCTGCCCATGTCAGCGCCATTGTATAACATGATTCAACAACGTGAAGGGTTGGAGGCAACCTTACTCGGCATGACGGAGAACAACTGGCGACGACCGGAAATAGTTATTCCCTTGTCAGAGGAGGAACAGGCCGCGCCACTTTCTAGCGAACCTTACCACCTACGCATTGGACAGCAAGTAAGGATCTGGCGTGAACCACATGCCGGAAAAACGGGTAAGGTAGTTTATATTCATGAACGTTCGAAGGTCACCGCCAGTGGACTTCGACTCGCCGGCGCCGATGTGACCCTCGATGACGGCCGAGTTGTATTTGTCCCCTATGCGAACCTTGATATGATTCGTTGAACGACGGATCCAGACAGGAGGGTAGTATGTTTGACTCTAATTCGCGCGCACAACACAGTCTTGAATCGGGACAGGCAACACCGTTTGCCATATTACTGGCTGCACTCCTTGGCATTCTTGTGCTGGCAGTCCTCTGTACCGGCGCGGTGCTCTTTGTCAGATCGGACGGTCAAGCCGATGTGAGTGGCACCAGTACAGCAATTGCCATTGCCAACGCCACTACGATTGCTCAAAACGAGCAAGTCACACAAACGATTGCTGCGATTGAGACTGAGCAAGCGCGACCTACAAACACCCCAACGAATACGCCGGTGCCCCCAACTGATACGCCGGCGCCGACGGATACACCGCAACCTTCGCCAACACCCGTCGTCCAGGAGGTGGAGGCCACACCTACGCCAAGCCTCTTCGGAACGAGCGTATTCGGCAACACACCCACGCCTGTCTCGGGCGCGGGAGATAACGGAACCGGCACCGGAGGCGGCACCCTACCGGACACAGGAATCAATCTAGGAACAGCCGTCGGTCTGGCGTTGGGTTTGTTACTGCTTCTGTTTGCGGCGCGCCGCCTTCGAACAGAGTAGCGTCGCTCGACATAGCTTTCACCCGCACCAATACCTATATCTGGCGCCACACTGTTGACATGCATCGTTGTACGGTAACCTTGGTTTCATACCCACTTCGCGGGCGACCTAAGCCATGAGTGATACAGCGACCATTCTGTTAGTCGAAGATGATGCCTCCATCCTCAACGGGATGGCCGATCTCCTGCGAATTTTTGACGTCGGCTACGAAGTCAACGTCGTCAAAGCGACTGACGGGGCGGAGGGCATCGCGGCGATGAAGAAAGTCACGCCGGATCTCATCATCTCCGACATCATGATGCCGCGACTCAACGGCTTTGAGTTCCTAAACAAGGTCCGGGAGAATCCGGCCTGGGTACACATTCCTTTCATCTTTCTCACGGCGAAGGGAAAGAAACAGGATATCATGGAGGGGCGCCGTAGCGGGGCAGAACTCTACATTACGAAGCCTTTCGTCAGCTCGGAACTCTTGGAATTGGTAAAAAGCCAGCTTGATCGAACGTTTCAGCTTCGCCGAGCGCGTCAGCAACGCCTCGGTGTGCTTAAACGCAATCTCCTGCAACTTCTCAATCACGAATTCAGAACGCCGCTGACATATGTGACCGCTTATTATGACATGCTCGCGGACAGTATCGTCAGCGTAGAGGATCCGTCTAGCCTCCAGGAATATTTGCGTGGCATTCAGGTGGGCTGCATCCGCCTGACCAACCTAGTCGAAGACCTCATAAAGATCATGGATCTGCGAACAGGTACCGCCGCCGCCGAATTTCGCAAGAATGCGAGACCTCTGCATAATCTTAGCACGCTCTTTCGCCTGCGCGCCGAACGTTTGCAAGCTGCTGCCGCCAAATCAGATATCGAAATAACATACAACATAGAGGACGATCTACCGCCGGTATTCGGCGATGAGGCGGCGCTTCGAGATGCAATTGATCGCATTCTGGACAATGCACTCAAATTCACCCAGGCTCGGCGCGGAGGACCACGTGAAATTCACCTGACTGCAAGCATGCATGAGGATTACGTCTGTCTCTCGGTAGAAGACACGGGCGTCGGCTTCCCGCCGCAAGTTCAGGAACAGCTATTCGAGCTTTTCTACCAGTACGACCGCGAACACCTGGAACAACAGGGATCTGGAGCGGGCCTCGCAATTGCCAAAGGTTACGTCGACCTACACCGCGGCAAGATTGCAGTCTATAGCGAGGTCGGCGAGGGAAGTGCTTTTTCGATACTCCTACCGCCCTATGACGGGCAGCACAAGCCAACCGAAGCGCAGCCGGAGACGCATGAGCAGCAAGCCACGATTCTCATCGTCGAAGATGACCTCAATCTGCTAGAAGGGCTTTGCGAATTGATGGCAATGGCAGAAAGTCCATACGAGCTGACAGTGCTGACAGCCGTAAACGGACAGGAAGGGCTAAAGGTCCTGGAAGAACATCAACCCGATCTCATTATTTCAGACGTAATGATGCCTGTTATGGGCGGTTATGAGTTTCTTGAGCGGGTGCGTGCCAACGCCTTATGGCTGCAAATACCATTCATCTTCTTGACCGCCAAGGGTGACCACGAGGATGTCCACCGCGGCAGGAGAAGCGGCGCGGAAGAGTATATAACGAAGCCATACGATATTGACGAGTTGATGGCGCTCACCGTGACGCAGCTTGACCGCTACTTCCAGCGACAGGGCGCCATGAACCAGGGTTTCGAAGATCTTAAACGCAGTATTCTGGCAATGCTGCAACCGGACTTCCGAGGCCCGCTCGATCTGGTAACCAGCCATTCCGAAAAACTGGCAGAGGATCTGGAAAACGTCGAGACTGACGAAGATCTCGTCTCCTCGTTGCACATAATCCAGGATAGCAGCGAGCGCCTGACCCGCCTCGTCGAAGACTTCATCGCCATGGCCGAGTTTCGTACCGGAGAAGCTGAAGCCGCCTTTCGCATGCGCGCCGTTCCCGAGCGCTCCCTTGGCGTCGTCCTCTACGAGGCAGCGTACGCGTTACAGCTTGACCTGCAGTCCTCACCAGTTGAGTTCGACTTCGATCTGGCGCGCCAGTTACCGCCGGTCCTTTGCGATCGCGAACGATTGCTGGATGTCTTTCGTCGACTGATTAATATCTTGATCGAATCAAAGCACCCTGACGAACCAACGGTAAGGCTCGACTTGTCGGCAACAGAGCACGCCGAAGACGTGTGCCTGGTCGTCCTAGCAGAGGGCATCCAATTTTCGGCGGCATGGCTACAAGAGCTAGATACGTTTCTAAGTGAAGGGGACAATGGTTTGCTCGAATTGTCTGGTATCAGGCCCACGTGGGCAGTCATAAAGAGTTCCATCATCTTGCACGATGGTTCCTTGAAGGTCAACCGCCTGGGTGACAGACAACTTGAATTTAAGATATATTTTCCTGTCTACGAGGGTGAAGGCGAAGCATCAATGGCCTAGGCCAAAATCCTGGTATACTCTTTTCTGCAGTTAAACAATTCGTCCTGCCATTAATGTTATAAGGAGTAAGCATGGCAACACTACTTGAGAAAGCACAAACCCTCATTTCCGCAAATCTTCACGCGATGGTCGACAATGCTCTGGAGGCAAACTCGGTCGCCGTTATGAAGCAGTATATCCGCGACGCCGAAAAAAACCTGACGGAGCTTGAAGAAGCCGCCGCAACCGTAGGCGGAGAAGTGAAGACGCTCGAGCGCAAGTATAAAGAGTACAAGAAGGAAGGCGACCAACTCGACAAGAACATCGACACGCTCCTGATGCAGGGGAAAACCGACCTGGCGCGCGCGGCGCAGAACGAGTTAAACACAACGCGCCGGCTTCAGGAACAGTATCACGAACAGTGGGTGCGACAGCAGCGCGAATATGAAGCACTGATGAACGCGCGTCTCAAACTGCAGGCCAAGCTGACTACGATTCGCCAGGAGCAGAAGGAACTCGAAGCGCTACTAGAATTGGCCAAGTCGAAAGAAGCAACCGTGCGCGCCATTAAGAGTCTGGATGATCTTATGGGCGTAGGCGATAGTGACATTGCCCGAATGGGAGAGTCTATTCGCTCTCGCCTGGACAAAGCGAGCGCCCATAGTGAAATGTATGCCAGTCGGCTCGATAGCCAGATGGATGATGCACTGGGCAAGGCTGAGATTGACCTGCAGCTCGAAGAACGAAAGCGGCGTCTGGGCCTCGGCGAGGCGCCTCCGTTAGAAGAGGATCTGAACGAAGCGGAAGAGGAATCGGCTGCGGAATAGGCTTCGAGAGAATGAAACGCGCCGCGCGTGCCAGCCGGTCCCCCTGCGCAGCACGCTTTGATGAAGACGAGTATGGCGGGACAGATATCTGCGCTTATTGTGCGCATCCGCTGTCAACTGACGCCGAAACGTGTTCGTCTTGTAATCGGTCGCTATTCTACAGCTTCTACCGCTATGCCAAGCCCAGTTCGAACTTGCACGTACTATGGGTTCTGTTTGCAGGCCTGGGTCAACTGTATCTTATAAGCGCCACATTGATATATGTGGATCTGCAGACGCTTACTACGTCCCTTTTTCACGTATTAATCGCGGTAGGCGCTCTCGCCATCGCAGTCGGAGTTTACTTCAGGCAGTGGGCGGCTTATCTGAGCACCATCCCCTTTCTTTTGGTCTGCATCATTCTGGGGTTGGCAGGGTTATTGTCTGTGGAGTTCGAACTGCTCGAGGAAACACATTTCGCGTTCCAAATGATCGTTTCACCATTGGCGATTACCGTCGGAAGAATGCTTAACGCACTTCAACTTGCTGGTGCCTTGCTCGCGGCCCTTTGGGTTGCCTTCTTCACTGGCCCCGACTTCGTTCGCGACAAGGTATGGCTTCGTGCGGCAGTGGAGCGGGGTCTGACAGAACCGTCGGACTTTTTTATGGCAGGCAAGCGGTATGCCAGACGAAACATGTGGGCAACTGCTCTGCTACACTGGCGACGGGCCGTCGCACTTTCTCCCACCAATGCTTACTTTCTGCGAGCGTTAGGCGACGCCTATGTCCGGCTTGGATTTAGAGAACAAGCAGTAGATGCACTGCGATCGGCACTGCAATTCACCCATGACCAATCTGATAAGGACAAAATTATTCAGAAGATTGCCGAAGTAGAAAAGCAAGAACTGTTTACACGAGTCTAATATGGCAAGCGGGAGACAGGAGTCACTAGAAAAAAGGGCACAGCGGGCTATTCTACAGTACGCCTTCTTTCGACCGGAAAGCGCAACCCTCATTGCGCTTACCATTTTGCTCGCATTCTTTGCACCGCAATACATCGAGTTCCTGCCTTGGTGGACCTGGTTACTTGGCGGACTTACCGGGGAGGCGGCCCTTGTCTTTAGCAGTCTGACCGATGCCGACGCGCACCGCCGTGTTGTAGCACAAATGCTGAAAGATGAATTCCATCCGGAGCGACTGCGCGACTCCTGGCTTCAACAGCAGGTGCAGGCAGCCTTCGATTATCGTAGCCGCATTACGGCTACGATCCGCGAGAGACGTGATTCGGTCCTTAAGGACCACCTGGCGGATACAGCCAGCCAGCTCGATGAGTGGCTTGAAGAAGTCTACGGGCTGGCGCAGCGGCTTGATCGCTACAAGCGCGAGCGCGACCTGCACCTGAAGAACCGCGAACGGGCAGAGCGCCGCCTCCAGGAACTGGAGGAACAGCTGGAGGATGAAAAGACGCCCGCAGTACGCCGCGAAATCGAGTACAATATCGATAGCCTGCAGCGCCAGCTAGAAGCCATCGTACAGTTAGAGGCAGCCATGGAGCGTGCGCGCCTACGCCTGGAGAATACGATTACAGCAATGGGCACTATCTATACGCAAACTATGCTCGTCGGCGCCAAGGACATCGACAGCGGGCGCGCCAAACGATTGCGCCAGGAGATAGGCGAAGAGGTCAATGAACTCGGGGACGTACTATCTGCCATGGATGAAGTCTATGCGGCGGAAACGACCTTAACATAATCTCTTAAACATTTGCAGGCGCTTAGAGCAACCCGGCGCTTATCTCCTCACAACAATTCGTCTGTTACACTAGCGCTGGTAAAGTTCAGCGTCGGTCCGTTTGCTAAACGGGGTCTGCTCTGGTACCATTTCCGATTGCAATCATCTAGATTGTACAACTATAATGAGTAAAAGTGCGCAATGACTAAACCCTGCGCAAATTCCGCGAATCGGAGTATATTTACGCTATGAAGGTCTTACTAAAAGAAGATGTTGATAACTTGGGTTATGCAGGCGAGGTACACGACGTCGCCGACGGCTATGGGCGCAATTTCCTCTTGCCACGTGGTTTGGCGGTATTGGCCACGAAAGGCGTCCTGAAGCAGGCTGAGACCTGGCGCGCTCGGGCCGAGGCACGCCGCGCCGAGCGCCGCGCCCACTACGAAGAGCTGACAGAAAAGATTACCGGAATGCACCTCGTATTCCGCGCCAAGGCAGGCGAGACGGGCCGTCTATACGGGTCTGTGACCACGATGGACATCGCCGATCGCCTCAACGAAGAACTGGGCACAGAAATTGACCGGCGCAAGTTCGATAGCCAGCCGCTGCGCGAATTAGGCGAACATCGCGTCAGCATTCACCTCGATCGAGACTTCCACCCCCAGCTCATCGTACACATCCATCCCGAAGGCGCTGAATCAGAAGAAGCAGACGCCGAAGCTAAGGATGCTGCTGAGGCCGAAACAGAAGCG
Source organism: uncultured Ardenticatenaceae bacterium (assembly GCA_964432035.1). Taxonomy (GTDB): domain Bacteria; phylum Chloroflexota; class Anaerolineae; order Promineifilales; family Promineifilaceae; genus JAAYYY01. Next base: position 14,313 of record CAYSMQ010000011.1, on the reverse strand, counting down.
CCTGAGGTTGAATCTGAAGTGGAGGCTGAAGCAGAAGCCGTGGACGCAGAGGCAGAAGAGGTCGAAGAAGTACAGGAAGAACTTGAGCCCGAAGAAGCCGAAGAAGATCTGGTGGAACAGTCCTAGTGACTTCTGAATCCCATGGATGAGCTTGGTAGCATCCTGCGCGATGCGCGCGAAATGAAGGGCCTGACGCTGGCCGAAGTTCAGGAACAGATCCGTATTAACTCACAGTACCTGGACGCGCTAGAGGAAGGCAACTACCATTTGCTTCCGACTCAGGTTCACCTGCGTGGGTTCTTGCGCAATTACGCGCGCTTTCTGGACCTTGATCCGGACCCCCTGCTTGAGAAGTGTGAGGCAGCGTATGCCGCACAGGTGGCGCAGGCGCGCCAGGTAGGGTCAGAAAACGGGTCCGAACCGGCCCTGACGCCACGTGAGGATCAGCCGTTCTTCGAACCGGTTAACATGGACCTGGACGGAAGCTCGGGCGGCGCGGAATCAACTGTCAGGATCGCCATCATCGTCGCCCTTCTAATTACCATTGGGCTTGCGGCGAGTCGTTTTCTGCCGCTGGGTGAGGGCGAAAGTCGAGATAATCTGCCGCAGGTGATAGAAAGTCTGATGACGTCCGACGAAGAGCCCACGGACGATACCGCCGACACGACAGAGACAATGTCGGTGGAACCACAGGCCGGCATGCCAGACGTGACATCGGAGTCCATAATTCCTAGCGAGCGCAATAATCCGGCGGGCGCTGCCACGGACGCGGCAAGCATACCCCCTACCCGCCCACCGCTACCGGCGGCGATGGACGAAATCAACTTGCGCCTGGACATCACAGAGCGCACCTGGGTGCGCGTGACCATCGACGGTGAGGTGGCGCTAGAGGATCAGATTACACGGGACGACGGGCCTTTTGAGTGGCAGGCTCTGCAAGAAGCGCACGTGCTGACCGGCAACGCCGCCGGTGTTTATGTAACGATTAATGAAATTCCTGTCGGCCAACTCGGCGAGCGGGGCGCAGTGGCTGAGGAGCGCTGGACGACAACTGCCGCAGGAAATTGAGCAGGCAAACCCCAACTAAATGAGTCATAAGGAAAAGAATCCGGGATTCTACCTCGTTAGTCTCGGATGCAGTAAAAACACGGTCGACTCTGAGAGCATGGCTGCGCTCTTGGGTCGAGCAGGCTACCAGGGAACTGGCGACGCCGACGACGCCAGCGTCCTCATTGTTAACACCTGCGGCTTCATTCAGGCGGCAAAGGAAGAGTCCATCGGCGTGCTGCGCCAATTGGCGGAGAACAAGCGCCCGGAGCAGCTACTAATTGCCGCCGGCTGCCTTTCGCAGCGTTATGGCCCCATGTTGGTCCAAGAGGTGCCTCAAATTGACGGCGTCATCGGCACGCGGCGCTGGATGGACATCGTGCCCTTCGTGAAGCGACTGCGCAAGCGCAAACATCCGAAGCCCATGTACCATCTGCCGGATGAAGCAACGACCGTGGGGCAAGATGAGCAGAACGTGCTGCGCATCGCCCAACACGGCGCAAGCGCCTACTTGAAGATTGCCGACGGTTGCCGCCGACCCTGCGCATTCTGCACCATCCCCGAGATTAAGGGAACGCTCGTGAGCCGGCCCACCGACGCTATCGTAGACGAAGCCGTCGCCCTACAGAACGCGGGGGTGCGCGAGGCCATTCTAATTGCCCAGGACACGACCGATTACGGACATGATCTGGGTATTAAGAACGGTCTGAGCAAACTGCTAGAACGCATCGTCGTGGAGGCGCCCACGCTCGACTGGATTCGCGTTATGTACGCTTATCCCGGTTATGTCACCGATGAATTAATCGAGACGATGGCGCGACATCCGCAGATCCTACCTTATCTCGACATACCATTGCAGCACGGAAGCCGAGAAACGCTTAAGCGCATGCGCCGCCCGGCAAATATCGATTGGGTCTATCGCACTGTGGAAAAGCTGCGGCAGGCGATGCCCGATCTGGCAATTCGTACCACGTTCATCGTTGGCTATCCCGGCGAGACCGACGAAGAATTCGAGCAGCTCAAGACGTTCGTGCGCGACTTGCGCTTTGACCGTGTAGGCGCATTTACATACTCCTATGAGGCGTCCACCCCATCGGCCACTGTCTCCTGGCAGGTCCCTGATGACGTAAAAGAGGCGCGCCGCGACGAGCTGATGGCGCTTCAGCAGCAGATTTCCCTGGAGAAAAACCAGGAGCAAGTTGGGCGCACATTACCGGTGCTGGTAGAAGGATATGGCGATGGCGTAAGTGTGGGGCGCACTTACCGCGACGCGCCAGAAATCGATGGCATGGTATTCGTGCCCGGAGAACTACCGCTCGGGGAGTTAGTGCCGGTGACAATCGACGGCGCCATGGTTTATGATCTTACCGGCGTCCCGGACGGATACCGTTCCGACAACGGGGAAACGACACAACCAGGGTCGATCGCCCTGACAGACATCACCGCCGCCTGAATTAACGCGGCGAGAAGGAACAGTTCTGCCCTGGAGGCTAAGCGGTATGGATCGGAGTGAACAGCGATAGAATGCCTCGGTCCCGTTTCACCTGGTCGCTCTACCTTGTCGCCACGCTCTTGCTGGGTTCCGCGTGGATTCTTTACTCGCAAGAACCTGTGGAGGAGTTGAATCCGGCCGATAGCGTCGTCACGGCGCCGGTTGTTGGGTATCACGCACCCGACTTTACCGTACCCACCCTGCGCGGCGAGCCCTTCACCCTCAGCGAGCAACGCGGAAAACCGGTCGTTATGAACTTTTGGGCGACGTGGTGCCCGCCATGTCGCGCCGAAATCCCCTTCTTTCAGGAAGCCGCTCGTAAGTACAATGGTCAGGTGGCCGTTATTGGCGTCGACGATGGCGAACCGGCGGACCTGGTCTCTTCGTTCGTCGGCGAGATGGGCATGACCTATCCAATCCCCCTGGACGAAGACAGCGCCGTTAGCCGCCAATACCGCGTCAACTCCTTGCCCACAACTTACTTCATCGACGGCGAGGGCGTCATCCGACACATCCATATCGGAATCATTAGTAACGCAGTCCTGGAAGAGCGGATCGCGCAGCTCCTGGCGCCATAGAGCAATGCTTCCCACAATCAATCTTGGTCCACTCGTCATCTCCTCTGCCAGTCTTGTTTATATTGTCGGCATCTGGCTGTCTTTGTTAGCTGTCGAAAAAGCTGCTTCCCTTCTGAACCTGAACGTGCCGTGGACCTACAATCTGGCGACGCTTGGTCTCGTCAGCGGTTTCGTCGCCGCCCGCCTGGCGTTCGTCGCGATGTACTGGGATGCCTACCGCGATAACCTGCTGGGCATCATCTGGCCCCTCACCGGCGGCTTCAACGTGTGGGCCGGTCTGCTTGCCGGCTGCTTTGCAGCCTTCTTCTACGGTCGGGCGCGCAATCTTGAGACTGGCCCAACATTGGATGCGCTGGCGCCCGGCCTCCTCGTCGGATTCATGACCATCAGCCTCGCCGATTTCCTTGGCGGCCCGGGATATGGGGTGGAGACGGACGCGCCCTGGGCCATCTCGCTCTTTGGCGTCCCGCGCCATCCGGTCCAGATCTACGAACTTGCCGTTGGCCTCCTGGCCATAGGTGCGTGGCTGGCTTACCGAAAGAAAACCGAATTCGGCGGCCAATTGTTCCTGATCGCGACCGCTGTATTCAGCGCTGGACGGCTTATCGTGGACGCTTATCGAGCCAATGCATTCCTTACCCAGGGCGGATATCACGTCGTCCAGATCATTGCCCTCGTCGTCCTTCTGGGCGCCATGGCCCTGCTCATGCGCTTCACTACGGCCCAGGGGCAGGCTCAGGAATTTTTGCCAACGCAGGGCGAAACGGGTACCATGCAGGCCGAAGAAAATCTGGGAGGGCATGACAGATATGTTTGAAGTCAATGGAACCTATGCCAATCGAAAAGGGAAGTACACGGTGATTTCCCTGGATCCTCCACGGATGACCGTCCGCTATGAAGATGGAACCGTCGCCGACCTGAACATTGGCATTCAGAAACGTATCTGGGAAAACATCCAGAGTGAAGAAGAAGCGAAAGCGGCAACACGCGGTGCCCGCCGGCGGCGAGCAAATACCGATATGAAATTCATCATCAAGACGCTGAGCATGGTGATGGAAGAAGACCTCTCCGTCCCCGGTTGGCGAGAGCGCACCATCGTCGTAGACGCCTCGGGCCCCGAATTGCGGCCCGGCGACCGCGTGCTGTTCTTTGCCGTCGAGGATCAGGTCTTTTTTGCCGTCGCTACCGTCATCGGCCCGCCATCGGACACGCCGCCGAAAGGCTTCTTCTACTCGGACGAAGAAGCGGAGAATCTGCGCTTTTACCCGATAGACCTTGACGAACACACCTACAACATGGAAGCTGCGGTGGATCTGGAGTCAGCCGACCTGGAGAGCGTGCCTAACTACCGGCGGCAGCTGCAGAAACCAAACGTATTCCTTCAAATCAACGAAGACGACTTTGAGCTGGTCGCCGAACTCCTCACGGAGATAACCGAAGAAGAAGAAATCGATTTTGAAGACGACGAGGATGAAGAGGAGGACTTTGAAGAATAATAGCGGCACTGAGGTCGAAAATATTCTAGTTTGTGTGGCCTGGCCATACGCCAGCGCCGAGATTCACCAGGGAAACGTCACCGGTTCTTATCTACCGGCCGATATTTATGCCCGCTTTCACCGCTTAAAGGGCAACCGTACGCTGATGGTCTCTGGTTCCGACAGTCACGGCACGCCCGTAACGGTGAAAGCCGACGAAGAAGGCAAGACGCCGCGAGAGGTGTTCAGCCATTATCACCAACGGTTCCTTGAGTTCTTCCGCCGATTCGGGCTCAGTTACGATCTGTTTACCCACACCGACACAGAAAATCATCACCGCGTCTCGCAGGACATTTTTAGCAAGCTACTAGAGAATGGCTACCTCTACCGGCAGGTACCAGAGCAAATGTACTCGCCTGCCGCCGAGCGTTTTTTGCCGGACCGCTACGTGGAAGGCACCTGTCCCAACTGCGGATACACGCGCGCCCGCGGCGACCAATGCGACAATTGTAACACCCTGTTTGAAAGCGCCAGCGAACTGATCGACCCGCGCAGCCGTATGGACGATACGGCGCTGGAGCTGCGTGAGACCGAACACTTCTTTCTCGATTTACCTAAATTGGCGGATGATGGCCTCGCCGCATGGATTCAGGAGGACAAGGAGCATTGGCGCCCGCAGGTTATCAATTTTGCGCGCAATTTGATTCTACAAGAAGGGCTGCAGGGCCGGGCCGTGACCCGCGACATGGAATGGGGAATCCCCGTACCGGTGGAAGCGTTCAGCCACAAGGTGCTCTACGTCTGGTTTGAGGCTGTTATCGGCTATCTTTCGGCGACCATCGAGTGGGCTCACAACCAGGGGCAGCCTGAGGCGTGGAAGCAGTGGTGGTATGAGGATAACGCGCGCACCGTCTACTTCATCGGCAAAGACAACATTCCTTTTCACGCTATCATTTGGCCCGCACAACTCCTGGGCGTGCGCAATCTGTACGTAGAAGACGAGACAAAGCAATTCAATCTCCCTTATGACGTTCCGGCTAACGAATTCATGAATATGGAAGGGCGCAAAATTAGCGGCAGTCACAACTGGGGCGTGTGGATGCTCGACGCCCTGGAAAGGCACGACGCTGACCCGCTGCGCTACTATTTAACGGTCACGATGCCCGAGACGCGCGACAGCGATTGGAGCTGGCAGGGCTACGTCGAACGCAACAACAACGAGCTGGTCGCCAACTGGGGCAACCTGGTGAACCGCGTGCTCAACATGACACAGCGCTATTTCGACGGGACCGTTCCCGAAGCCGGAGAATTGCGTGATGCCGATAGAGCCCTGGTTGAGGAAGTTGACGCCGGCTTTCAGAGCGTTGGGAACTTGCTGGACAATTGTAAGTTCCGCGCCGCTGCCGCCGAAGCGATGGCTTTGTCTACGGCCGTTAATCAATACCTGGAAGAAATGAGCCCTTGGAAAACGGCGAAGACGGATAGAGAAGCCACCGCTAAAACGCTCTTTACGGCAATTCAGGCAATTAACGGGCTTAAGATGCTGTTTGCGCCGATCCTCCCCTTCACCAGCCAGCGTCTGCACGAGCTACTCGGCGAGGAGGAAAGCCTGTTCGGCGAGCAGCGCATCGAGACTTATGATGAGAGCGAACGGAGCCACGTTGCGCTTACCTACGATGGTTCGACTGCAAGAGGCGTCTGGAAGCGCGAGACCATCCCGGCCGGTCGCCCACTGCCAAAACCGGAGCCGCTGTTTAACAAGCTAGATCAGAGCGTCGCAGAGGAAGAACTCGCTCGGCTCGGCGCTGTGGAGCGCCTTCAATGAAGCCTATTGCCGACCAACTTGGCCACTATCTCAACGACCTTGTGCCGTCGCGTCCCGCTGAAATGCAGAAAATGGAAGCGTACGCCGACGAGCATGGGTTCCCCATTATTGGGCCGGCGGCCGGCCACTTTTGCTATCTGACGGCGCGGTTGAGCGGAGCGAGACGCGTATTTGAACTGGGCTCAGGGTATGGCTACTCGACCGCCTGGCTGGCGCGCGCCGTGCAAGAAAACGGCGGCGGTGAAGTCTTCCACGTCGTGTGGGACGAGGATCTCTCGCAACGGGCCAAAAAGCACCTGAGCAACCTGGGGTACGACGGAATCATGCGCTATCGAGTCAGCGAAGCGGTCGCCGCGTTGCGCGAAACCGAGGGCCCTTTCGACTTGATCTTCAATGACATCCACAAGAAAGGCTATCCAGAGTCCGTTGATGTCATTGAGCAAAAATTGCGACCGGGCGGCGTTCTCATTATCGACAATATGATCTGGAGTGGTCGCGTCTATGATCCGGACAACGAAGACGCGTCCACAGAAGCCATACGGGAAACGACGCGTAAGCTGACCGCCAACTCGAACTGGATCGTGTCGCTCGTGCCCATTCGCGACGGGCTGCTTGTAGCCTACCGGCAATGATGTAGTCGTGGACCCCATGCGACCGGCGGACACAGGAGGGGCGTGGCTGCGCCGGCATTTTCCACTCGTCCTCATCATCATCGCTTATCTGGCCGTCGGAACGCTATATGCTACCAACACCCCCGCATGGCAGGCGCCGGACGAGCCCGCCCACTATAACTACGTCCGCCAGCTCGCTGCGGGCGACCTACCCGTCATCGAACCGGCCGACTATGATGAAGAATATCGCAGTCGCGCTGTATCCAGCAAATTTGCTGCAGATTACCCCATTGAGCCGCTGACATACGAGGACTGGCAGCCACCCCTTTACTACTTGCTGCTGACGCCAATATTCTTGCTGACGGACGGCGCGCTCACCGCTCTGCGACTGACTTCGCTCATATTGGGCGCCGGCATCCTGATCGCCGCTTACGGCATCGCCCGCTTGCGCTGGCCCCATAAACCATGGCTGGCGCTGACGGCAACAGCGTTTGTGGCCTTTCTCCCACAACACGTGGCCATTCTCTCCAGCGTCAACAACGACAGTCTGTCCGAGTTGATCATCGCCCTCGTCCTGTGGATGCTCGCAACCAATCTTGTGATTGCGTGCCACGGCCAGAGATTGTCCCCTCGACGCTGGTTTCTACCGGGACTCCTGCTGGGCTTTGGCTTTCTCACCAAGTTAACGACCTTCATTATGGCGCCGCTGATCCTGTTCGCCGTTTTCCTGATCTATCGACGGAACTACCGGGCCGTCCTACGCAGCTCACTCGCGGCCTTCATTCCTGCCGCTCTCCTCGGTAGCATCTGGTGGATGCGCAATCTCCTTGTCTACGACGGATTCGATCCGCTGGCAAACATGGCCCACAACGTAGCCGTGGTGGGGCAACCGCGCACCGCAGAATGGATCACCTCCTTTGGTCTCCTCGAAACGCTCCAGCGATTTGCACAAACCACATTTCGTAGCTTCTGGGGACAATTCGGGTGGATGGGCGTGCTCATGGATGCCCGCATCTACCAACTTCTGCTGGCCTTTTCCGTGCTCGTCGTCGTCGGAATTTTCTGGCGTACCACGTTTGCCCGTCCACATGCGGAGAATGCGCCCGCTCCGCAGACGACCGGCTCCCTGCGCCTCATCTTCGTCCTTCTGTTCCTCCTGAACATAGTGCTATATGTCGGTTACAATCTGACATATGTGCAGCATCAAGGTCGATATCTGTTCGCCGCGCTCATTCCCATTGCCCTTGGCGTCGCCGCCGGAATCGAAGCCTGGGTGCGACCCATTACCACGCGCTGGCGCGTCGTAGCCGCCCTGACGCCCGTTGCTTTTTCGCTGGCGCTGATCGCGCTGGACCTACTGGCGCTCTTTCGTTACATCGTGCCCCAACTGGCAACATCCTGACGTCAAATAGAAATCGGATGTCTCTGTCCTCGACCTCGCGCGCGATATCATCGTCAAGACATCCGATTTCTCACGAACTGAGGAGAAATCTATGACTGACATCGCCGTAGATTGCGTCTTTCTTGAAGATGGCAGCGTGCGCCTACGAAGATTGCGAAGAGACGGCAAGAAGTGGCAGCCGGTGGAACAGGGGCGACAATGGCGTGATGACGATGGACGCCACGTTTTGGTAATGATTGGGGGAAGCGATGTCTACGAGATCGTGCTCTCAGCTGATACCCTGACGTGGCAACTCAAGCCCGTTCAAGGGCCCGGCGCTACCGTCGTCTGATCGCTCAAGTCGGCCAACTTTCGGTACTTGAGCCACTCATAGTAAGCCATCAGCGCGCTCAACCGCAGCCCATGCAGGCCATCTCTGAACCCTTCTAGCGTCACGAAACGCCACCAGAAGTGCCGTAGCATTTGCGTCAGCGGTGTATATACCTTTGGCCTGGCGCCCTGCTTCAGAAGGATACGGGCGTCATAGTCCGTATAGCGCTGCTGCTTGCGATGGAACTGGGCGGCATCTTCGTAATTATGATGCATCAGCGGACTCTGCAGATAGCCAACCTCGCCATCGACAACGGCGATTTCGTGGACCGGACGCTCATAGCGGACGGCGCCATGCCGGAACAGGCGCAACTGGAAATCCGGATACCAGCCGGCGCCACGCGTCAGTCGCCCGAAGATATAGTTATGACGCGGCACATACCAGCCTGCCTCCGGTCGCGAGTCGATAACCTCTCTTACCTCCTCGCCCAGCTCCGGCGTCCCGCGCTCGTCGGCGTCGACAAAAAAGACCCAGCTAGTTTCCACTGCGCTCAGCGCAGCATTTCGCTGTTGGGCATAGTTTTCGAACGCATTCTGTATGACTTCGGCGCCAGC
>CAYSMQ010000011.1:0-4949 GCA_964432035.1 uncultured Ardenticatenaceae bacterium | reverse complement strand
GACCCGATCGGCCCAAGAGAGACTTGCAATGCAGTCGTATATATGTGTTGCTTCGTTAAGGGTGAGGACAATGGCCGACAACTCTTCCCCTGCCTGACGGTTGCCAACCATTAGCTAGTCACGACTTCGCTCTGGGGGGTCAACATCGCTTCCGGTTCCCACTGTTCCGCCGCGCGCTCATACGCTTCACGCAGACCAGGATCCCCGGCGCGGGCCGCTTTGCGTCGTAGCCCTTTTCGCGCTACCCGGCGAGCGAGCGCCAGCTTGATGCGGCTATGATGCTTCTGGTACAGTTGCGCCCGGCTCTGCCACAGGTTGACAATAGAGCGCGCGGGCACCTGCTTTGTGCTCTCACCGCCATAGTGCACGATCTCCGCCGCCGGCACCGTATATACCGACCAGCCGGCATTGTGTATGCGCCAGCTCCAGTCAATCTCTTCGCAGTACATGTGGAACGATTCGTCGAAGCCACCCGTTTTCTCCGCCACATCACGTCGGATGATCATTGCCGCGCCGAGCGGATGGTCGACCGGAAAAGGCGGAGCATCCGGGCGATACAAGTGGCGTGGATAGCGACCGTTCAGGCGGCTCTCGTAGAGCCTGCCGGAGACAGGCCACAAGTCACAGATCAGCTGCATGACGCCGGGAAAGGCAAAAGCGCTATGCTGGAACCTCCCGTCGCGATAAACGAGGCGCGCGCCCGCCATGCCCGCTCCTGGGTTTTCATCCAGAAAACGAACCATACGTTCAAGAGCGCGGGCCCGAACGATGGTGTCTGGATTCAAGAGGAGCAAGTAACGCGGGTCTGCCTTCGTTGCTTCCATCATGCCCTGGTTGTTGGCGGCGCCAAAACCGGCGTTGTGCTGGTTGGCGATGACGTGAGTGTGGGGAAAAATGTTCTCCAGCAATGCCAACGTGCCGTCTGTCGAGCCGTTGTCGACAACCCAGACCCCTCCGCGCAGACGTGACCGGTTCAGGTCAGAGTAAACGGAGGATAGACACTCTGACAGATAGTCGCGTACATTCCAACTGACAATAATGACGGCTAGATCGAGCATAGAGAGCTATATGCAGATTGGCGAGCAGTTCGCCTGGTCAACAAGAATAAAAGTGCAGTCCGGTCGAGACAGACTCCCCAAAGGGTTACCGTGTCCCACCCAACCGTTTTTCAGTATAACGCGCCCAGGATAATGGCAGTTTAGACTGGCATTAGAGGCGCGTGAACAAATCATCTTCTGTCCGTCATCAGTTCGCCGCATTTTGCGCCTGTGGAATGGCCCGTTCTTCACATTTGGGCATGTTGGCGGCATCGGGAAGGTCTACCTGGATCTGCTTGGGATCGACGCGGTTGTTGAACAGAGAGATACCAACATCTTCGTGAATCAGACCCGCCCACATCGGTTGCGGATTGCGAACCCCGAAGCGGTCTACCACGCGAATGCCGCCCGTAATAACCGTGCGCTCACCGGGCATCAAATAGTACTGCCCGTCGATTTCGGTAAGGTCCTCCCGGTGGCCGAGTCCCCAGCGATACGGATAATCGCTAAGCGCGTTCTCAAACCCAATGCCAACGCGCCAGGCGCCCGACTCAGTAGGATAACCAACCGTGTTGAAGTTCCAATCAGAGTCGTAAACCGTGCCCGGCGGCGGGCCGCTCGTCCTGATTGGCGTATCACCGTAATTCTCGACCGTCAGGCTGAAAGTGAGCGTGTCGCACACCTGCACCGCCGTGGCGTTGTAATCAACCGTGTCGCCGGTGACGGGGGACAAGATGTGCGCGTAGGGCACGCCGCCCAGCTCGATGGTGACCTCGCTTTCCACGCGCATTTTCTGGCCTTCCAGGTCTTCGCTAATCGCTATGATAGGATAGGTTCCGTCTGGCGGCGGCCCTGCGCCCTGATCGATGCCCCCATTGTAATTGAACACGTGGCGTCCCGCTTCGCCCGGTGGGCGTTCCGTTGGGCGCTCAGATATCGGTAGCTGCGAGCCGTCGTCGAGTACCAGAAAAACCTGCACGTCCGCCTCTTTGGGCAAGAAAAAGTCAATGGTCAGCTCATCGCTAATACCGTCCTGGTTCGGTGTAAATCGCTCTCTATCCAGGGTGAAATTCCGGATCTCTGGAAGGTCTGTGTCGACGTCCCGAACCTCAAGCTCGCCGCTAATCGTCTCAGAGTAACCGGAGAGCTCCGTCGCTTCCACATGCCACGCGTATGTTCCATCCTGCAGCAGCCGTTCCACGACCTCTCCCTCAACCGTTTCATCGGGGAGGAGATAACCCTCGACGACGCCGCTGAAGTTTACCTCGTAGTCATCTGCGCCGCGCGGCTCGTCACGCCGAAAATAGTAACTCTGCCCCTGGTCATCTTCGAAATAAATAGAAACACGCGCGTTGCGCGCAAGCTGATAAGCGATGACCGTGGCGTCCGTCGTCCCATCCGCGTTAGGTGTAATGAATGGGTCGGCAAACGTCACCTCGCGCAGCAGGCTGCCGTCGCCGCGCAGCAATCGCCAACCCGCCCCAATAGCCACGGCGACGATTACAAGTGCGATACCAATTACCCACAATCTAAAGGAACCTCTTTCTGACATGGTCGTAAGTTTACCAAAGGCGATTTTTCTATGCGAGAAAGCGCGCCACCTTCACCGGTGACATCCCGATGAATTATGATTCCACTCATCTATCCGCAGTTGCGAGCGACCATTCCCGGTGCTAAAATGCCGCCGTAAGACTCGGCCATGGATCCCGAAATGACGACTCAAAGCAACCGTAGACACAGGCGACCTGACGGTCGCAGTTGGCCTTTCGCCGAAGGTGGCGAGGCAACAATTGCACTGGCATCTCTGCTTGCTTCGGCGGCTATGGTCTTAAGTGTTAAACGCCCTAACCTCGGCACGCGCTTGTTTGCCGCCGGCGCTGTTGCCGTCTGGTTGCTCATCCTCTATTTCTTCCGAGATCCTGAGCGCCAGACCCTGGACGAGCCCGGATTGGTCGTGAGCGCCGGCGACGGCGAAGTGGTAGAGATAGCTACCGAGTTTGAAAAGTCCTACCTGCAGTCCAGGGCGACGCGCATCAGCGTCTTTCTCTCCATCTTCGACGTGCACGTTCAGCGCATTCCAATTAGCGGACGGGTGTCTGCCGTCCAACACCATTCGGGAAAGTTCTTACAGGCCTTCCGTCCGGAGGCGTCCACGGAAAATGAACATATTTCCATGCTTATTGAAAACGAATACGGACCGGTACTTGTGAAACAGATTGCCGGCATCATGGCGCGCCGTTGTGTGAACAACACGCAGACAGGCCAAATGGTCCATGTCGGGCAGAGATTTGGCATGATAAAATTTGGATCGCGCATTGACCTATTCGTGCCGCCAGAGGCCCAGCTGTTAGTCGAAGTGGGCGACAAAGTCGCCGGCGGTCTTTCGCCAATTGCCATCTTACCGGAGAAAAATGCAGCGCCTGAAACAGCATAGAGTTCGCTACCTGATACCCAACGCCATAACATTCTTGTCGCTTGCATGCGGCGCATCGGCCATCATGCTGGCAGCAGGCGATGCCCTCATGGCAGCCGGCCTTTTCATTCTGGCAAGCTACATTCTGGACTTGCTCGACGGTGAGGCAGCGCGCCGTCTGGACGCCGGCAGCGACTTTGGCGTTCAACTCGACTCGCTGGTGGACATGGTCAGCCTCGGCGTCGCGCCGGCAATGCTTGCCTTCTTCCACCTGCGCGCGACGGGCGACGTTACCCCCTATCTTTTGTGGCCCGCGACTGTTTTCTACGTCATTGGCGGCGCTTTCCGCCTGGCGCGCTTCAATCTGCTGCCCGTTAAGACCGGTCAAACGGACTCCATCGGATTGACCATCTCCACCGCGGGTGCGACGCTTACCCTCGCCGTTCTCTCCGACATCGTTAACGTCGACGAAGTGCTGGCTAACATCTACTTCATCCCGCTGCTTGTCGGTCTCGCCGTGCTCATGATCAGCCGGCTATCCTGTCCTTCCATCGTCTGGCTCTTTTCGCGTTGGTGGGCAAACCTATTCTATATGCTCTACTTCATCGTGGCGCTAATCATCCTACAGCTCTCGTTCTTCCACGCCTGGTTTCTCTTCAACAGCGGCTATCTGGGCCTCGCCGTGATGCGCGCCGGCTATCGTGTCATCGACGACTGATGCCGCGCTAGAGCCACCCGGCAGGCGCCCCACCGACCCGAGATCCGATCACATGACTTCATTTCGCAATCGTCTCTTTGGCAACGGCCTTTACCTCCTATCACAAATTACCAAGAAGTCGGTCGCCTATCAAGTTGAGGGCAAGGAACACTTTCTAGCCAGTACAGACGCGCCGCAACCCGTCATCTGGGTCGCCTGGCACGGCATGACCATGATGCTCGCCGGGTTCGTCCTGCGACACTACCGTCCAGACTCCCTGGTCATCATGATGCCGGACGACTGGCGCGGCGAAACACTCGCCCATTGGGCCGCCAAGATTGGCGCCATCCCCTGGCGCATGAACCTCAAGGGCGACGCCTCTATGGGCGCCGCGCGCAAGGTTGTCAAAATGGTTCGCTTGCTACAAGAGGGCTGCGACGCCTACATTACGCCCGATGGCCCAGATGGCCCGGGCTACGTGGTCAAGCCGGGCGTCGCCTATCTGGCGCAAAAGGCGAGCGCGACCATTCTACCCGTCGGCGCCTACACGCGCAGCGGACATCGTCTCAACCGCTGGGATCGGTACGTCGTACCGCGCCCCTTCAGCCGCATTTCTGTCGTCGTAGGAGAGCCCTACCAGGTAGCGCCTGGGCAGGAGCTCTCTGCAGTCACCGAACGTCTCACCGACCTGCTACATCGCGTCTCGGCGCGGGCGGCTGCCAACTACTACGAACGCAAGGCATGAGCAACCTCGCCACATCCTGGCGCGTGCTGCAAGGGCGCGGGCTCTATCTATACGGGC
>CAYSMQ010000010.1:25881-29383 GCA_964432035.1 uncultured Ardenticatenaceae bacterium | reverse complement strand
CGTATGGGTTTCGTTCTTCTGCCCGAAACACTTCACCGCCAGGCCATCGGCTGCCGAATGGTTTGTGCTCCTCCTCGTAAAACGGTTCGCGCCAATCCTTGCGCATAGGATGACCCTCAAAGCCCTCCCAAAGTAGGATGCGACGCTGGTTAGGATGGCCTTCAAAGTTTATGCCGTAAAGATCCCAGATTTCGCGCTCCTGGAAGTCAGCTCCGGGCCACATCGGCGTCAATGAGGGAACGGACGGATCGTCACGATCCACTTGCACTTTCAGGGTCAGCGCGCCGCCTCCCTTGTCGATGCTGTAGGCGTGATAAACGACCTCCATTTTGTCGTCGTCAATCAGGTCTAATCCTGTCACGCTGGACAAGTAGTCAAAGTCTAGCTCATCCCTCACAAAAGCTGCAACGTCGCGCAGCTGGTCGGCGGGAACTAGATAGCCGCCGAAATTCGGCCGCTCGTCATCTGCAATCTCCGGGAACCGTTCTCTCAGACGCTCGACGGCGTCTTCCACCGGATCGACCTGAACCGGCGCCTGGCCATTTTCCTGATCTAACGTCTCTTCGCGTACTTCCTCTTGACTCATGCTATCATTCACCTTGAAGTATCTTATTCCGTTTCCGGCGCCAACTCTTTGATCGTCTGCTCAGGAACGGTTCCCGCGTGCTCGCGAATGATATCGAGCTGTCGCAAGTCCACCAGGTCCGGACCAAGAATAGGGATAGGAACAAGCTCAGACGGTGTGTCTTTGCGGTACCAGGGCGCCGTCATAATCGACTGTTGGTCGATCTTTTCCTGAAGAGCAATGAGCCCGTTAATCAGCGCCTGTGGGGTTGGTGGGCATCCGGGAACGTATACGTCCACGGGAATAAACTTATCGACGCCGTCTACTACGTTGTAACCTTCTTTAAAAGGCCCGCCGCCGCTGGCGCAGGCGCCCATGCTCAGTACGTAACGCGGTTCCGGCATCTGATTATAGAGACGCACGATTGTGGGGATCATTTTCTTCGTAACCGTGCCCGACACAATCATCAAGTCGGACTGGCGCGGCGTCGCTCGGAACACCTCCATTCCAAAACGGGCCAGATCGTAACGGCTTGCCGCCGTACAGATCATCTCAATCGCGCAACAGGCCAGACCAAAAACCATGGGCCACACCGAATTGCGCCGCCCCCAGTTATAGACCTTATCAAGGCTCGTAATAAAGATGTTGTTCCGCAGCTCATCAGGAATGGGGACATCAGACGTGAGAGCATCTGTAGTCATCTACTGTGTCGCCTCCTCATACCAGGTTATTTGGATGTCCAACAGAATCCTTTCGTTCACAAGGGCTGGATCGTCTACAAAATTCGGTAGCTCTTGGACCAATTGTGCCAGCTCTTCAAGTCCTACGCTATCTGGTGTAACCTCTGGATATCTCTCCATCAGCGCGACCGCCACGGCGTATGTCGCATCCCAATAGAGTTTGGATTCGTCCAAATGCATTATCACACATGACTTGACTTGGCGCTTCGATCCTCGAGCGTTGCCCAATGATACATCAAACTCGATACCTGGTCTAGCGAATTAATGATGAATTTCACAAAGTAAGCATTATTTTATCATTTTTATGACTATTATAATAAAAATGGACGCCGGACACAAGAGTAACTGGTCAGGTGAGCCAGACCACATAGAATTGCCTTTCCATGGACATATTGCTTCTCTCTCCTTATCATGGCGGCAGCCACCAAGCCTGGGCCAAGGGCTATCAACGCTACAGTGAGGAACACGTCGAGCTGCTGACGATGCCCTCGCGCTTTTGGAAGTGGCGCATGCACGGCGGCGCGCTCACGCTCGCGCGCCGATTTCTGGAACGCGTCGAAGAATCTGACGCCCCCTTGCCCGACCTCATCCTGGCTACCGACATGCTAGATCTAAGCACATTCGTCGCGCTGACGCGCAAGCAATCCCGAACCATACCGCTAGCGCTATATATGCACGAGAATCAGCTCACCTATCCGCTACCGCAAGATCCCACAACCGGGCCCATGCGCCGCCAGAGAGGCGAACGCGATCTACACTACACGTTCATCAATCTGACCTCTATGCTCGCCGCCGATCGCGTGTTGTTCAACTCGCAATACCATCACGATAGCTTGCTCGACGCACTGCCTGGCTATCTGAAGCGCTTTCCCGAGTTCAACGAGCTGGGCACGCTAGAATCGCTACGCGAAAAATCGTCGGTGCTGCCGGTGGGCATCGACGGACCACAACTCTCCGCACAACGCTCGCCCACCAACGCCGGCGCCAAGCAGGATGGTCCCCTTATCCTCTGGAACCAACGCTGGGAGTATGACAAGGATCCGGCTTCCTTCTTTAATGCGCTCTACAAGGTGCAGGAAGAGGGAATTCCCTTTCGCCTAGCGCTGTGCGGTGAATCGTTTAACCGGGCGCCGACTGAATTCGAGAAAGCAACGTCTCGCTTGCAAAAGCGCCTCGTTCACGTGGGCTATGCGCCGGCTGAAAAGTACCAGGAGCTCCTGTGGTCAGCGGACATCGTCATCTCCACCGCACGCCATGAGTTTTTCGGAATTAGCATCGTGGAAGCCGTCTACTGCCGGACTTACCCCATCCTACCCGCCCGCCTTAGCTATCCTGAACTACTTCCACAGGAGTTTCACAACCACTGCCTATACGAAAACGACGATGCTTTGGTTAGCCACTTGCGCTGGGCTCTGCAAAATCCGGACCAGGCAAACGCGTTAAGCAGGAAGTTGGCGCCGGCGATGGAGCGCTTTTCGTGGGAATTGCTGGCGCCTCAATATGACGCCTTCTTTCACTCGCTACTGCGCTAGCGCCCCTACTGCCCTAGCGCGGGCTCCAGAAAGCCATCTCGCCATCTGTAAGACGACGAACATCACTGCCGCCGATTTCCGCCACGTAGATCCGCGCCCGGTCGTCGTCAAGGATCGGTAGGACCAGGGCCGCGCTGTCCGGTGACCACAGGCGGTGGCTCAGGGCGTATTGGTCGAAGAAAGGCAGGAACTGCTGCACGAAGAGGTCCGTGGGCCTGAATTCCACGATGTGTTGTGAACCACCATTCGCCACGTGGACGACCGATAGACTTAGCCGTAACTCATCATCTTGTCGCCGCCCCTTTCCCGATACGGACGTCCGAGTGTTTGACGCGGCAGAGGCCACTTGCTGGCCCAGGCCAGGGGTAAAATAGGCAATCTTCTCCCCATCCGGTGACCAGAAGAAGGCCAGAACCGTTTCATCCACCAGCAACGTCACCTCGCCCGTTTCGGCGTCAAAGAGGCGAAGCGGACCGTAGAAGTTCTGGAACGCGCGGCGCGTGCCGTCGCGGGGACTGATATAGGCCAACGTCTGCTCGGTCGGGCTCCAACCCATCGCTACGACACCCTGATGCTGAGTACTTTGTCGCTCACCGTTTTCCAAGTTGCTCACGGTCAACCGTCGCTCATCCTCATCTAGCTCCGCGAAGGCGATGTGGGCGCCG
>CAYSMQ010000010.1:0-25871 GCA_964432035.1 uncultured Ardenticatenaceae bacterium | reverse complement strand
TTCAGCCAGTTTGGGAAGCCCAGGGTGCCGGAGAAGGCGATGTGGGCGCCGTCGTTGGAAACACCAGGCGCCTGAAAGAAGCCCGGATCGCTCGCACCAAGCTCTGATTCACCTATGCCGGCAACCTCAACAAAGGACAGTTCCGCGCCGGTGACCGGCGTGCCCGTATGCACGAATAGGCGTGAATTTTCGTCAAGCCAGTCCCAGTAAAGGGGCTGTCCTTCCGCCAGCAGCAGCGGCGCCTCGTCGCCGTCTGCGGGGCTCAACCACAGATTGATCGCGCGCTCGCCGGACGCAATGTAGCTGACAGCTCCGCCGTCTGGGCGCCAGTAGATGTAGATTGGCGCGCCATCTTCGCTAACGTAGAGCTCCGTCGCCTCGCTTTCCACCTCATCCTGTAACACATAAACGCCCGCGCCCATATTCCCGCTGCCCAAAACGGCCACACGTTGTCCATCCGGCGCCCAAGCCGGGAACTGATACGCGCGCTCCTCCCCTTCGCCAATGATCCGTAGATCCTCTCCCGCGGCGCCAATCGTGCCCAACATCCCACCATTCATGAAGGCAATGCGGCCTGGGTATCGCGTCCCAATGGCGACAGTGCCCTCGATCACCACGGTAGATGTCACAGGCGATATATGCGTCGCCTCCACGACGACGGGTGTCGCGGTACCATCTGGTAAATTGTCTTCCCTAAGGGCAAAGAAGAGAGCTGTGCCGGAACAAAGCAATAACATGAATCCGGCAAGGCATCCCAGGGCAAGGCGGCGACGTCGGTCGCTTTCCGATTCCGGCTCTGCGCTATGAGATTCGTCGTCCATTTGCTGCGTCCCGGTATTTATACTTCTAACGGCCGAAAGCCCGCGCCGCGCACGTCACGCACGCCGACGATAATCAAAAATGCCTCCGGATCAACGCGTTTAACTGTGCGCTTTAGCAATTCTGTCTGGCGCGAGCTGAAAGCACACATTAACACGCCGTGCTCTTCGCCCGTATACATGCCCTTCCCTTCAAGGCGCGTAACGCCGCGCCCAATCTCCTCGATGACAGCCTTGCTCACTTCTTCGGCGTTATCGCTAATGATATAGGCCAGCTGTTTAGAGTCGCCGACATGGGGAATAAAGGGTACGCCGGGCAGGTCCATCTCGAAAATATCCCAGGATAGGGTGCGCAGCCGTCGCATGAAGCGGTCGAAGAACCCGCCGTCGGTGACATCTGTGAAAACTTCCGCCGTCGTGCGCCGCATGCGCGCCGTCGCCACGCCAATGAAGAACAATAAACCATTAAAGATGAATCCGATGAGCACCACGATCGGTCCGGGAACGGGCCCGGCCGCCGCATGCTGCAGAAAGACGGTGAAGTTATCTGCAGTTACGGGATGAATCCAAACCTTCAGGAACCAGCTCAGAGCCAGAATGAGGTAAATAAAAGCGTAGTTGCGACGAAAGCGGCGGCCGAACGCCTCGCCTAAACTAATAGGAAACGCGGGATGCTTTAAGCTTTCAGTAACGCGTTTCGCCCAGTCTGAGCTGGGTAGATAGGGCGGTGACAGCAGGCCAACGAAGTAGTTTGTCTCCATGAGCCGCACGCGATACGTCCACAGTTCATAGTAACGATAGCGCCGCGCCTCAATAAACAGGAAAAGCGTTATCAAAAGGGTGACCAAAAGAATGACGATATGTGTGTTCGATGCAGCGCCAAAAGCGAACGTCAGGGCTGCACCCGTCGTAATGACCGCCCAATTCGTCGTACTGTCCAGACGCATCCGCCACGTGTTCGACCGCGTGACCTCGGCCCGGTAAAAATGGACCATAGCCGCATTGAAGTCGCTAGCACGGAGGCCCTGTCCAGCAAACTCCCATAGGTGTTCGATGTCCGGATATTCGCTTTGGGCGCCGGATGGCTGACTTTCGTGCATTCCCAATCCTCCGCAGCAGCTATGACCGCTTTCTGCTAGAATAATGCAGATAGATAGTTTCGACCACAAGAGAAAATGGAAGGCGCATGGCCGATTTTCAAATAGGAACCGACGATTCACGAGCCGCTCCAACTCCGAACAACATCGATTCGCAGCCCACACCGCCCTGGCCCAGCCGCGTCATCGGCGCGGCTCTTTTCTTGTGGATCGTTGGCCTAACGACGCTCAGTCAGACAATCGCTTGGATCGCCCGCCAGCTGTCCATGCGCGGCGCGCCCGGTGGCCTGACCGATCCAGACTTCATTGCCACCGTCGTTCAGGGCGTCCTACTACTGTTGCCTTTGGCGCCCCTGGCTCTAGCCTGGAAACAACCGCGCTACCGTCTCATCTTCCGGCTCTGGGCGCTGTCGGCGCTATTTGGGCTGATTGCCTCTGTCGTCCATCTCCCCGGCGCGACCCAGGGCTACCTGTCCATCGGCCTGCAAATTGCCGTGTCCCTTCTCTTTGCCATCGCTCTGGCCCTCATTGGACGCCAGACACCCAAACCCGCAGCCCGCGAGTCCGGACGTTACTCATCTCGGGCGCTGGCCCTGGTCCTGACGCCTTTTCTCCTGGCGCCATGGGTCATCACTGGCGCTGTTGGTGGGCCACTCGAAGCCGTGCTCAATCTCGTTGCGTCCCTGCTATTCGGCCTGTGCAGCGCCATGCTCTTACGCCGTCTCTCCGCGCTGGCGCCGGCCCAGAGTGGTCTCGACAACCGGCTGCGCGTGCTCGGTGGATTTGTTGCCGGCGCGATCCTTTTACCCATGAGCGCCTCCTATGGCTTTGGCGGCAACCAGCTTCTGATGGTGCTCGCCGTCCCGGCTGTGGGTTGGCTGGCGGTGACACTGCTTGGCAGGCGACACGAAACGATCGGGCTGATGCTACTCGTCGGTCTCAGCGCCGCAGGGGCCCTTCTCTTTGTCGATCCGCGTGAGATGGCCCTCGCCATCTCATTTGGCTTGTTCTCTACGCTTGCCGCCGCATTCCGCGCCGCGTTTATTGCTATGTTGCTGGCCTGGATTGCCGGCGGGCTCTTTCTATCCTGGCGTTGGCTTGGTCGCCGCCAGAATGATGATAAGCGGCTGCGCGAAAGTGCCCCGTCCTGGACCACGGCGCTCGCCGTTCTGCCGGCCTGGTTGGCATTGATTCTGGCCTACGCCTTTCTGGGAAACAGTGGATTCTACGGCGACCGTTTGTTCGTCGTCCTGCAAGATCAGGCCGACGTCAGCGCCGCTCAAGAAATGGACGACGTCGCCGAGCGCCGCGCCATCGTCTACGAAACGCTCACCACGCACGCAGAAGAGACACAGGGCGACATTCGCGCCGACCTCTCCCGCTGGGGTATT
This sequence comes from uncultured Ardenticatenaceae bacterium, assembly GCA_964432035.1. GTDB lineage: Bacteria > Chloroflexota > Anaerolineae > Promineifilales > Promineifilaceae > JAAYYY01. The sequence continues at coordinate 22,565 of CAYSMQ010000010.1, read as the reverse complement.
ACCTACACGCCTTACTATCTGGTGAATGGTCTGGAAGTGGAGGGCGGGCCCATCGTGCGCACCTGGCTCGAAAGGCGCCCCGACGTGGACCGCGTTCTGTACAGCCCGATCTTGCGCCCCGCGCCGCCGGAAGAAATGGAATCGACGACCGTAACGGCGCCGACGGAGCCGCCATGGAACGTCTCCTTTACCGGCGCCGATTCCGTGTGGCGTGAGTTTGGGGTGCGCGGCGCGGGCGTGGTAGTTGGGCAGTCCGATTCTGGCGTGCAATGGGATCATCCGGAGTTGCAAGATGCCTACCGGGGCAACGCGAATGAGCACGACTATAACTGGTACGATCCGTGGAATAACACGCAGCAGCCGGTCGATACCAGCGGGCACGGTACCCACACGTTGGGCACCGTGTTAGGAAATGTGACGGGCATAGCGCCCGATGCTACCTGGTTTGGCTGCGCCAATCTGGCCCGCAACGTGGGCAGCACCGCTTACTACCTGGATTGCCTGCAGTTCATGTTGGCGCCCTTCCCTCTTGGCGGCGACCCATTCGCCCATGGTGATGCGTCCCTCGGCGCTAACGTTCTCAATAATTCCTGGGGCTGTCCCGATTTGGAGGGGTGCGACGACGAGTCACTTCTGCCCGCCGTAACAGCCATGCGCCACGCGGGCACCTTTGTCGTTGTTTCTGGGGGCAATGAAGGACCGGCCTGTTCCAGTCTGAACAGCCCGCCCGCCATCTACGACCAGGTGCTTTCCGTTGGCGCCGTCGATCGTTCCGGCAACATTACATTCTTCAGCAGCCGTGGCCCTGTTACCATTGACGGCAGCAACCGCACGAAGCCCGACCTCGTCGCGCCAGGATTCGACATCGTCTCCGCCGTGCCCCAAAATGACTATCGCGCCTGGCAGGGCACGTCGATGGCCGGGCCACACGTCGCAGGCGTCGTCGCCCTTATGTGGTCGGCCAATCCTGACCTGATTGGCGACGTCGAACGCACGGAACAGATTCTAATTGAATCGGCCCAGCCTCCCCCGGTTCAGACTTCTACTTGTTCTGACGACAGCAGCCTGCCTAACAATACATTCGGCTATGGTCTGGTCGACGCCTACGCTGCGGTGCAGCAGGCCACGGCGCTGAGCGGCAATTAGGAAGGTTCCCGTTCCTCGTCCTCACCCATCACATACTCCATGCGGATGAAACGGCGCGTTCGGGTCTCAGAGCGCAGCAGCAGCGAGTGAGTTTCCACCTTGCGCCCATAGTAGCGCACACTTTTCAGCAGTGTGCTATCGGTGATCCCCGTCGCGGCGAAGAAGATTTGATCGCCGGCGACCAGGTCGTCGGCCGTAAATACGCGCTGGGGATCCATGCTAGCGGCGATAATTTGGGCCCGTTCCTGTTCCGTTTGTGGCGCGAGCCTGGCCAACATGGCGCCATTCATAGCCTTCACGGCGCAGGCGGCGATGACGCCTTCAGAGACGCCGCCGACGCCCATCAGAAGATCGACTCCCGTACCTGGCGTGGCAGCCACCAAGGCGCCTTCTGCATCACCCTCGTCACGCAGGAGGATGCGCGCCCCGGCTGCTCGAATTTCTTCCATCAAGTCGCTGTGGCGTGGTCTATCGAGCACGATGACGCTCAGGTCTCGTACCTCCTTCTGCTTGACTCTGGCGATCAGGGCCAGCGTCCAGGCTGCCGGCGCGTCGATACACTCGGGAACGAGCGCGTGGGCTGCGTCCGCATCGACCACGATCTTCTCCATATAGACGGCCGGCGCGGGCGAATACATAGCGCCTTGCGGGGCCACGCCCACCAATGAAAGCGCGCCAGGGTGGCCGCGAATCAGTAACTCAGTGCCGTCAATAGGGTCGACCACGACGTCTACTGCGGGACCGTCGCCACTGCCCACCCGCTGACCGGTGTCCAGCGGTGTTGCCCCGCCCAGCCGCCCCTCTTCACCGATGACGATCGTGCCATCTATGTCCACTTCTTGCAGCGCGTGCCACATCGCCCCAGAAGCCACGCGGTAGGTGTCATCGCGACGGCCCGACCCAATCAGGCGACCGGAACGGATCGCCGCTGCTTCTGTCACGCGCACGAGGTCCAGGCCTATATTACGCGACGGTCTCCGTTCTTCAGCCGTCGCCGTTTGCGCTTCCCTGTCCGTCCTTGATGTCATCAATTGCCTCCAGGAGATCGGCCTCTTCCCACCCTACCATGCCGCGCTGCAAAATGGCAACGTTCATACACCCGATCTTTTGTAACGCGTAGGCCGCACGCTTGCTGCGCCTACCGCTGCGGCATACGAGCACGATCTGCCGGTCGTTAGGCAGCCGCACATTGGCCGAGAGAATGGTCGGCAACGGTGCGAGCTGGGCATCGGGAATGTGCCCGCGTTTGAACTCTCGCGCTTCGCGCACGTCTAGCACCAGCGGCCTGCGCTCGGGCGTCCGTTCTCTTAGCTGGCGCCATAACTCCCGCGCCTCCACGTGCACAATGGTCTCTTCGGGTACGTCTCGATAGCGGGGAATCTGCACCAGATCCACGCGCTTGGGCAGGTTCTGGCACTCGCGAAAAGCGCGCACCGGACATTCATAAATGCACACGGCCGGATCGAGTACATGGTGAAAGATGTGGTCGATGGCCTCTTCGTCCGCAAGAAAGTTGTCAGCGCCAAGGAACTGGTAGAAGTTTGTTGCCTTCATGTAGTCCAGCAGCTGTTGCTCGACGCGTACAATGAAGACGTCACCGCCCGCGTCGCGATAGGCCTTCACCACATTCTCCAGCATGTGGTTACCGCTAAAATCACAGTGATTGACATGATTCATGCGGATCAAGAGATATTTCTGCTCCGGATCGTCAGATAGATGCTTGAGAATCTCTTCTTCGATGTGGTTGACGGCGCCAAAATAGAGGTCGCCTAATATGTCGACGATACTCAGCTGCGGGCAGTTCTCTTTCTCCGGCTGGTGCACGAAGTGATGGAAGTCATCGTCTGGGAGCACCTGGTGCACCTGTGGCATGCTCGTTTTCAACGTGTAATGCACGAATGAAAGAAGAATGCCTGACATGACGGCAAATTCGATGGGCAATAGCATCGTTCCCAGGAAGGTCGTCAGCATAATCAAGGCATCACCGCGCGTTCCCCGCAACATACGTGTAATCTCCGCGCGGTCCACCAGTCCGAGCCCAATAATCACCAACACACCCGCCAGGGCCGCCCGCGGCAGGTAAGCCGCCAACGGCGCCAGGACAAACATGGCCAGCAGAACGATGATTCCCGAGAAAATCGCCGACATCGGCGTGCGCGCCCCGGCCTTGGCATTGACCGCCGAGCGCGAAAAGGAACCGGCAACGGCAAAGCCCGAAAATAAACCGCTGGCGACGTTGGCAATGCCCTGGCTCACAAACTCCTGGTTGCTGTCCAGGCGCTGGCCCGTTTGCGCGGCAATGGAGCGCGCCATGGAAATGGTCTGCACCAGGCCAATAGCGCCAATAGCCAGCGCGCCGCTGGAGAGCCGGCCGATGACGTCCAAATCAAGAAGTGGTAGCCGCGCCAGCGGGGGCAGATTGGCCGGCAAACTGCCAATCACGGCCACACCGTCGCCGTCCAAACTGAAAACAAACACGGCAATAGAAGCCACGATCATGACCATGAGCGACGCCGGCAACGAGCGTCGGATGCGCTCTAAGATGACGATGAACACGATGGTGCCCACGCCGATAGTAGCAGTCGGCAGATGAATGCTGCCAATTGCCCCTGCAGCATCTTGGCCTAGCGTGTCCAAGGCAAGCCCACCGAAAGCCATCCCCAGCAAGGGCTCAATCTGTTTGACCACAATGAGCAGACCGGCGCCGGCTGCAAACCCCACCACAACAGAGTAGGAGACAAAGTTCACCAGCACACCCAGGCGCGCCAGGCCTAAAACGAGCTGGAAAACGCCGGCCATGACGGCCATCATGCCCGCCGCCACAATGAATGCCTCCGTCCCCGGCGCAAACGATGCACCCAGCAAGGCAGAGAGAATGAGGAGCGAATTGGCGTTTGTCGGTCCGTTGTGCGTCTGGTTGGAGGATCCCCACAGCGCGCCAATGATGCTGCCCACCACCGCCGTATAGAGACCCATCTCCGGCGGCAGCTCTGCGATCAGGGCAAAGGCAATCGCCTGCGGCAGCATGATCACAGCAACCGTAACCCCCGCCAGCAAGTCAGGACGCAGATTCTCGCGCTCGTACCCGCCAATAAAACGCGCCGGCTGCGTCAGGTAGCGACCGACCGGCTCGAGCGCGTCTTTCACTTCAAACTTCCTATACAGAGTCGTATCCATATCAGCCTAACATACGCCCTAACCCACAGCTTGCACCATGAATCGCCGGCGTTCGTTCTAGCGTAATTTCGCCTCAATTAGAAATATCATAGCCTACGCAACTTCACCGGCGCAAGCGAAACTTATCTAGATCTAGTCGCACTGAGACGCCACTCTTTCGTGTTTAGCTCCAACAACCGGTAAGGATAAACGTTAACTACCATCGTCTCGTCCACCTCTGTCACCTTTTGTACGTCCTGCCGGTAGACGTGAATGTGTCCGTGCAGGAAGTAGCGCGGCTTCAAATAGCGAATAATCGTGCGAAAAACGCGAAACCCCCGATGGGCCAGATCGGGTCGGTCGTGAACGTCGTACGGCGGCGCGTGCGTGATAAAGAAATCGACGGCGCGACCATCGCGTAGGCGGCGCCACAGCAGAAGGGGCAGCATGCGCAATGCCTCCCAGCGCATTTCCAACTCGTTGTACATTAGAGGCGCCTTTGGCCGGTAGCGCATAGACCCTTCTAATCCCGCCATTGTGATTCCGTCTACATTGACCAGTCGGCCATGCAGGTCAATGCCGCCCTGCACCGAAGTCAGCGTCCGCCCGTCAACCGTGTATTGGGGACCTGCATCGTGATTGCCCCGCACGTAAACCAGCGGCGCGTTCAGCGCCGAAACGAGAAATTCCAGGTAGTAAAATGGCAAATCCCCGCAGCCGATCAGCAAATCCACGTCCGGATAATGCTCGTGTACACTTGAAGAATAGATGTGATCCAGAACGCGATCGCTGACGGCAAGTATCTTCATGAAGGCCACTCGCGCTGCCGGTTTTCCTCTAACTTGCGCAAGATGGCTTCTTCTAGATCAATATCAGATATACTTGCCAGTTGTAAAAGATAGAGCGCGACGTCGGCCAACTCACCCGCCAGCGCTTCTTTCTGCCCCGTCTCGCCCCCCCACTGGAAATGCTCGAGCACCTCGGCCGCCTCTAAAACAAGCGAAATCGCCAAATTTCGCGGGGATTGCTCTTTTGGCGAATCCGGCTCATACCACCCTTTCTCTTCGACGAAGGCGTGCATGAGCGCTTCCAGTTCTTTAAGTTGCATTTGCGTATATAGGATAAGATGGTCGGGGGGGCCGGGCGGCCGCCCCGAAAAATACAACCAAAATCGCGCGAGCCAACTTAAAGGCTGCGAACGAAAAGTAGACGTTAAAGCTTCTCGCCGACAAACGCCGCCAGATCGGCCAGGCGCACCGAGTAGCCCCACTCATTGTCGTACCAGGCCAATACCTTGACCATGGTGCCGCCACTGACCTGCGTGGAAAGGGCGTCGATAACCGACGACTTCTCCGCGCCGATGTAATCCGTCGAAACCAGCGGCTCTTCGCTATAGCCCAGCACCTTGCCCAGCCAGCCGTCGCCCTCGGCCGCCTGTTTGAAAGCGCCGTTCAGCTCTTCTACTGTCGTCTCGCGCTCCAGTTCAGCCGTCAAATCGACCACAGAGCCGGTTACCACAGGCACACGGAAGGCCATACCGTCGAACTTACCCTCCAGCTCAGGAATGACCAGCGAAACCGCTCGCGCCGCTCCCGTTGTCGTGGGAATGATGTTGACGCCCGCCGTGCGCGACCGGCGCAAGTCCTTGGACGCCATATCCAAAATCTGCTGTCCATTGGTATAGGCGTGAACCGTCGTCATCAAGGCCCGCTTGATGCCAAACGAGTCGTTTAATACCTTCGCCGCCGGAGCCAGAGCGTTGGTCGTGCAACTGGCGTTCGAAATGACGTTGTGGTTCTCCGGATCGTACGTTTCTTCGTTGACGCCCAGCACGAACGTGGCGTCCACGCCTTTGCCGGGCGCGGAAATAATGACCTTCTTCGCGCCCGCATCGATATGCGCGCCCGCCTGCTCGCCAGTTCGGAAAATACCGGTGCACTCGAGGACGATATCGACGCCCAGTTCGCCCCAAGGCAGTTTGGACGGATCACGCTCTGCATAGCTTTTCAAGCGTTCGCCTTCAACGTAGATGTCACCGTCGCGGACTTCAATCGAACCGTCAAAGCGGCCGTAAGTGGAATCGTATTTCAGGAGGTGGGCATTTGTCCCCACATCCATAAGGTCATTAATGGCCTCGACGTCGAGGACGTCACGATAATTCTCGTAAATAGCTTTGTAAACCTGCCGCCCGATGCGGCCAAAGCCATTAATACCAACTTTTACTGCCATTTGAAATCTCCTTTGGTCTAAAATAAAGAAAAGCGCCGATAGCGTCTGCTATTGTAAATCAGCGCCTACCTGATCTACAGCGCCGAACGTAATCCGGCGCACGTGACTAAGATCACGACCGGCCTCTTTCCGCACTAGAAATCACCTGTCGCACGGCACGCGTCAATTTCACACTATCATGCCGCCACGGACGTTCTTCGTCAACCAGATCGGCCGTCACCAGGCGCAATTTTGCCTGGAGCTGCGGCGGCCACACCGGTTGTACCAGAATCGTATTGCCCGGCGCGTTCGCCGGCACGTCCAAATTATCGTTGGCAATCACGTAGTCAATGCAATCGGCGCCCACGTTGTCCAGAATGGCATTGACGTGGTCGGCCAACGTAAAGCCGTCGGTTTCGCCTGGCTGTGTCGCCAGATTGCAGATGTAGACGACGGGCGCACGCGTGTGGCGCAGGGCATTGGCAACGTCGGGCACCAATAGATTAGGCATAATGCTTGTGTATAGGCTGCCGGGACCGACGACCACCAGTTCCGCCTGTAAGATGGCTTGCACAGCCGGAGGATAGGCGCGCGCCGCGACCGGCTCCAGATAGATTCGCCTGATTCGCCCTCCCGCCTTGGGGATGGCCGATTCGCCGGCAACCCGTTGCACCGAGCCGCCATCCACGGGCTGTTCCACATCGGCCACCAACGTTACCAGTTCCAACGTCGAGGGCAACACGCGGCCTTGCATCGCAAGCACGCGCTCCGCTGCCAGCAAGGCCTCGTCAAAACTTCCAGTGACCCCCGCCAGGGCCGCAATAAGCAGATTGCCAAACGCGTGCCCCCGCAGCTCGCTCCCTCGGCGCGAATTCGCGTCTGGCGCCGGCTGAATACCGTTTGGTGGGCGCTCGTCACCACCTTTCTTCCCCGCCCCAACGCGATCGACATCACCGCTACTAAAACGATACTGGAGGACCTGTGTCATCAACGCCTCGTCGCGCGATAGCGCCGCGATGTTGTTGCGGAAATCGCCCGGTGGCAACATGCCAAACGCTTCTCGCAAGCGCCCGCTACTGCCCCCATCATCGGCCACCGTGATAATTGCTGTGATGTTGCTGGTGTACTCCTTAAGGCCACGCAGAAGCGCCGGCAATCCTGTGCCGCCGCCGATGGCCACAACGTGAGGGCCGCGGCTGCGACGGCTATGGAAATATAAGGATGCGGCGATAGAATCGCCGGGACGGCGGAAGGGCTCCACTAGGTTTTTGCCCAACCTCGTGAGCGCAAGCACGATGACGCCTCCCCCTAGCAAAAGCAGCGCAATCACGCGCAAGAAAGGCGGCAAGAAACCCAACGTCAGCCAGCTGAGCAACGACGCGGGAATGACGCCGGAACGCTGCAGCAGCTGCAAGAGATAGCCAAAACCGACGCCCGCCAGCAAGGCCCCTACTCCTAGAACGAGCAGCCAACGCTTGATACGCATACCGGGCGATAGCCATTGCTGCGCCGCTCTTAGCCTGGACCGTTTATCCTCCATCAAGACCTCTTGGTGTGCTCGCCTCTCACTATGTTGCCCACTAACCCCATCATTCTACCTCGACGGCTGTTGCGTACAAACTGTTTGGCGACGCTCTTTGCGCTGTGTTATCATCGAGGTGAAGCAAAACCCATCACCACTCGCCACCTTTGCGTTAGCAAAACTGATAGGAGCTGTTAATCATGAAGCGCACAGTATATTGGGACTACGATAACGGTACGGTGAAGATGATCGACCAGCGCTTGCTGCCGTTCACCTATGAGATCGCCGAATTCGATGATTATCGTGAAGTCGCGCGCGCCATTACCGAAATGTACGTACGCGGCGCGCCCGCCATCGGAGCCACTGCGGCGTTCGGCATGGCGCTCGCTGCGCGCCAGAGCGATGCAACGACCGGTGAAGCCTTGTTACAGGACCTGGAAGAGGCAGGCGAGACGCTTAACCGCGCGCGCCCCACAGCCGTGAATCTATCGTGGGCCGTGACGCGGCAGCTTGCAACAGCTCGCGCCGTCGAGAGCGGAGATGCCGATGATATTCGGGATGCATTGCTGGAAGCCGCCCAGAAGATCGCCGACGACGACGTCGAACTGAACCGGCGCATGGGCGCCAACGGCGCTGAACTGGTGCCCGACGGCGCGACAATCTTGCATCACTGCAACACCGGTGCGCTGGCGACCGTCGATTGGGGCACGGCCCTTGGCGTTATCTTTTCCGCGCACGAGCAGGGCAAAAACATCCACGTGCTCGTGGACGAAACACGACCGCGGCTCCAGGGCGCTCTTCTATCTGCCTGGGAACTACAGCAAAGAGGCATCTCCTTCGACGTTATCGCCGACAATGCAGCGGGCCATTTCATGCGTACGGGACAGGTAGACATCGTACTCGTGGGCTCCGATCGCACGGCTGCCAACGGAGACGTCGCCAACAAGATCGGCACCTATAAATTGGCCGTTGTGGCCAAAGAAAACGGCGTCCCCTTCTATCCCGTCGTTCCTACCAGCACCGTCGACTTGAACCTGGCGGAAGGCGACTTGATTCCAATCGAAGAACGCTCGCCCGACGAAGTGCTGTGCGTCGCCGGCACCCGCGTCGCGCCCGATGGAGCCACGGCGCGCAATCCCGCATTTGACGTGACGCCCCACCGCTACGTAACCGGGATCGTCACCGAAGCAGGCGTCGTCTACCCGCCCTTTGTCAAGAATTTGCGCGCCGCGGTGGAGAAGGAACAGGGCAAAGAGTAAAGTCGCGCCCGACGCGCCGGGCATTAAGGCACATTTGCAGGCACCATGGCAGACATTCCGGTAGTCATTCTTTGTGGCGGGCAGGGTACCCGCATGCGAGGCAATACGCTGACCAAGAAAGAATTGGTTGAAATTGGCGGACGGCCCGTCATCTGGCACGTGATGCGCATATTTTCCGCACACGGTCACAACCGCTTTCTGCTGACACTCGGCTTCCAGGCCGAACAGATCCGGCGCTATTTTCTCGAATATGAGGCCATGCAACGAGATTTCACCGTGCACCTGGCAGAGCCCGACAATCAGGGCACGCACCCACACATTGCGTTTCATGGCGCGCTCCACCATCCACCTTGGCAAGTGACGCTGGTCGATACCGGTGAATACACAGAAAAAGGGAGCCGTATTGCGCGCGTGGGGCAGCATTTGCACGAGGACGAGCGCTTCTTTGTCTCCTACGGTGACGACGTCTCCGACGTGGACCTCACAGCGCTGGAGAAATTCCATCTCACTCACGGAAAACTGGCGACGGTTACCTCCGTGCAGGTTAACTTCAACTACGGCGTTCTGGAAACTGACGATGCGGACCAGGTCGTCGCCTATCACCAGTATCCGCAACTCCCATACTGGATTAACGGCGGCTTTATGCTTTTTGAGAGAGCAGTCCTGGACATGCTGGCCGACGGCGACGACGTAAAGCTGGAATCCGATGTCCTCGCGCAACTTGCTGTAGACAGCGAGCTCATGTGCTACCGCCATACCGGATTCTGGCAGTCCATGAATACCATGAAGGATAACATTCTGCTCGAAGAACTTTGGCAGCAAGGCGCGCCGTGGAAGATCTGGTAAATGCGCTTTCTCGTCACCGGCGCGACCGGCTTCGTGGGACAACATCTTGTTCGCTACCTCCATCATGGCGGGCATGAAACAGCGCTACTCGTCCGCGAAGCCTATGGAATGGGTCACCCGCTCCCCGATGCCCTGACACCCATCCGCGAGCAGCTGCGCCTCGTCTATGCCGATTTACGCAACTACCGCCTCACCAGCCGCGCCCTAGAAGAAGCGCAACCTGAGCTGGTTATACACCTTGCCGCAGCCGGCGTCACCAATCCCTATCTTCCCGTCCCCACAGCCCTACGCCACAACGTGACCGGTACCATCAACCTGCTGCGGGCGGCGTTCGAGCGGCTGCGCTCAACACAACGGGTCGTCGTAGCTCGCACGCCAGGTGAAACAGAACCGGAAAACCCTTATCAGGCCAGCAAGGCCGCTGCCTGGAAATTCTGCCAGATGTACGCGCGCCGGTTGCAGTGGCCCATAAACGGCGCGATGATCTTTCAGGCCTATGGTCCAGGACAAGCAGACAATACACTCGTGCCATCGGCGTTCGCTGCCGCTACCGACGGGCGCAACTTTCCCATGACGTCCGGTTCGCAAGAAAGAGACTGGATTTACATCGACGACGTCGTCAGCGGGCTCGTCACATTGGCCGAAAAAGGCATCGAAGGGGGCGAAAGCGTCGACCTGGGCACCGGGCAGACGGCGACGGTGCTGGAGGTCGTGAAAGCAATCTACTCCCTGGTGGACCAAGGGGGACGGCCTCTTCCCGGCGCGCTCGCCGATCGTCCCGGTGAAGTCGCCAGACAAATCGCACGCGCGCATGAAACAGAGGAAAAGATTGGCTGGCGAGCCACTACGTCGCTGTCCGCAGGGCTGGACAGGATGCGCGCGGCGACGCCATAGTACCTACGGTATACCCCTGAAGGCCCATTGCTCACGCGCCTCAATTACCCTTAAAATCCAGCTAAGTATGATGAGTTAGCCGCTGCCGCGTTGATAGCTTCAACCTAGCGAGGCAATAGAGATTTTGAGCAACGTAAGCCTTTTAAGCCAAAGCAATGATAGTGCACTAATAGTCAACCGCGACTCCCCGCCAGACGCCCAGCGTCGCTGGGTAACCACGCTGTTCGTTACCTTCCGCTACAGTGTGGGAAACGCCAATGGCCGCGATGACGGTCTGTTGAGCCAATACCATGCTATCCTGGAGCAGGCCGTTGGCTCCTACTGCGGCGACGTTGTGGCGATATCGAATCAGGAAGCGTTAGTCGTTTATGCAGCTTCGGACGCCTCCCGGCAAGCGGTTCGGAACGCGGTCGCCTCCGCCAGTTCAATGCTGGACCAGGTTAGAGAAAGCAATATGCAGCGTCTGGCAGAAGACCTGACGCCGCTCCGTCTGGGAATCGGCCTCGATGCCGGGAGCCTCGCAGCTTGCAACCGCCATCCGCGCCTCGATCCCGCATTGCAGGCTTATGTGGAAAAGGCGCGCAGGCTAAGTGACCTGAATTGCCAGACCCCCTTCCCCACCGTTTTTGTCAGCCACTCCGTCGCCAGCAACGTCGACGCTTCTCAGCGCTACGCCATTCAGAATCTTGGCACCGTATTCGTGGAAAAACAGGCCGACCCTATAACAGTCTATGCCCTCGTGGATCGCGAAGCCTTGTAAAACAAACAGGGACAGGCAGAGCGGCTGCCTGTCCCCTTCTTTGTGGGAGCCTCTGAGCGAAACCTAGCCCGACTTTACCGCGATTCTCTTAGCCTGAGTTTTGGCCTCTTCGCGCTTGGGCATCGTTACCGTCAGGACACCCTTATCGAACGTCGCTTCCACATGATCGGCTTCCACCGAGTCTGTCGGAAGCGGAATGGTGCGACGGAAATAACCATAGCTCCGTTCACGCCGGAAGAAGTTCTTGTCCCGTTCCTCTTCTTCGCTCCTCTTTTCACCGGTGATTGTTAACCCGTCTCGCGTGAGGGTGATATCGATGTCATCTTCCGAGAGTCCGGGAAGTTCCAACGTAGCCTCGATAGCCTCGTCACTTTCGGCAACGTTGAGCGCCGGGCTGAACAGTCCACCCTCCGTGCCGCGCGTCAGGTCTGACTCCCAGCTACGGAAGAATTCGTCGAAGAGGCGGTCCATCTCACGGCGCAACGGCATAAGGGACTCGCCGTCGTTGCCGCGTTGCATACGATTTCTATCTCTCCATGGTACCAGATCACTGATATTCATGGCTCACCTCCAGATGATTAAGAAACTTACCACTACTCGACGTCTAAACTACACTATATTGTTTCCAGAAATCGGATGTCTCTGATGGCAACTTTTCAAGAAGGCGCTTTAGATAAGACATACGGTTTCTAAGCGCCGTTCGCTTGCGCCCAAACTAGGCGCTACGCACGGCAATCTTGCGCGCCTTCATCTCTTCCGCTTTCGGCAATGTCAGTTTCAAAACCCCGTTCTTCATCACCGCTTCGATGTTATTACGATCGACTTCATCGGACAGAGCGAACGTGCGCTCGTAATCGCCTTCGCTGTATTCGCTATAAGCCAGACTATAGTCGTCCCTTTCCCGCGCCCCGACATAGCCGGTAATCGTCAGGACGTTCTTTTCCAATGTGATATCCACGTCGTCCTCGTTGACGCCCGGCATGTCCGCCAGGAGCACGACGGTGTCACCCGTTTCGTAGATGTCTACGCGGGGAATGTACACACGGCGCGTTCTGGTGCGCTCTGCTCCCTCAAGATCACGCGCTTCCTGCTTCTGAATAGTTGCTTCAGTCATAATCACTTCCTCCGTCAGACGTTAAACTTACTCGTGGTTTAGGTCTAATTTGCGCTTATCGAAATTCGATGCGGTTTGTCCTCTTCTGCGCGAGGCAACGTCACCTGCAACACACCATTGCTAAATGCGGCATCCACCTGCTCGGCGTTAATGCGGAAGGGCAATTGAAGCGTGCGGCTGAAATTTCCTTGCCACCGTTCCCGCCGGTGATAGGTGTGCCCATCGTCGCCATTTTCCGGCGACCGTGAACCGGAAAGCGTCAACGTGTCGCCGACGACAGAGATATCCAGATCGTCCGGATCTACACCGGGAATCTCGGCCGTAATCATGGCATTTTCCTCGTTCGCCCACACGTTAAGCGGAGGAAACTCGCCGCGCCCGCCGTCTCCCATGTTGTCGATCAGGCGGTTCATTTCGCGTTGCAAACGAGCCATATCGCGCCAGACTGAACGCCTACCTACATTCTGCCAGAACATAGTTGTACCTCCTCAGAATTATTCTATTTTTCGCCTTCGATCTTTGTTGATCCATGTAAGTGGCTTTTTCGCGTTGGATGCTTTTTCTGACATATCCACCCCAGATTTGCCCTTACATTTTCTAAATTAGATCCGCCACATTAGATGAGAATAAGAGCCGCGCAAGAGAAATATAAAAATTACCAAACCCTTGCGCCGCGCGAATCTGGTTGCCAATGGACTTCCAGGTGATATAATGCCCTCTACACATCACAATTGTCTCGAGGCTTTGGTAATGCAGTGAGTGATACAATCATCTCTCAGCGCACAGAAGACGCGCCTGAGCCCGTTGTACGACAAACACCTTCATTATTATCTGGGCGTCGCGGAAGTCGTATCCGGGAGAGCCTCTTAGCTTACTTATTCCTCTTACCCGCCCTACTCATCATTTTTGTATTCGGAATTTTTCCGTTGGCCTTTTCGGCCTACGAAAGCACGTTGCGGGGTCTGAACAGGATAGTCGGAACGTATGACGGGTTGGGTAACTACACGCGGGCAATTGGAAATCTTGCCTATGTGCTCGGCTTTTGGATGGCCATCGCGCTGGCCTTTCTCGCGATCCGTACATTATTAAGAAAAATCGATCAGGCGCGCGCCAAAGACGACGCACCTTGGTTATGGGCAGTACCATCACTGGTGCTGGCCGTCGGCACGGCCCTGTTTCTCCGTTTCTTCTTTACCTTTCTGCCTCTCCTGCTTGGACTTGCGGACCAGATGCGCGATGCACAGCGCGCGGGCGAAGGCACAGCCGCCGAACTATTTCGCCGTTTCTTAGGAGAGACGTTTGCGCTGCCAGAAGTGCAGGGGCCCTTCTGGACGTCTGTCATCGTGCTCGGCATTGGGGCTGCGCTCACCGTTGGCGTCGCGCGCATTTTGCCGCCGAACCGCCGTCACGGCGAGTATCTTGGCGGACTATTCCAATCCTTCATCTTGTTCATTGGCGCCGGCGCGCTGGCCTGGTTCACGTGGATAGAAGTAGAGCGCGCCTACAGCCTGGCCCTTGAAGAGGGCGTGGAACTGGCCGTCTGGTCTCAAATCGTGACGATTAGCGCCGGCCTGGTGCTGCTCGGCATCTCCTGGTTGGTCTGGCGTAGTGCGGCAGGACGCGACTCGACTATCAGTACCTTCATGCGGCTTTCCGCTTCGGCGATCGTGGCTATTGGCGCCTGGGTGCTCATCGGCGAGCTGCCGCGCGCAGCCGCCGCCGGAGATGCCGATTGGTGGCAGGGCCTACTCAACACAATTTACTATTCCGCAGGATCTATCCCCTTCCAGTTTGCTATCTCCCTGACGCTGGCCAGCTTCTTGTTTCAGAATATCCGCGGCAAGTCACTCTTCCGCATAATCTACTTTTTACCCTATATAACGCCGACCGTTGGAGCCGCCGCCGCCTTCCGTATCCTCTTTTCGGGACGCGTCGACGGGCCCGTAAACCAATTCATGACGTTCCTGGGGTTGAACGCGCAAGGCTGGCTTAATGAGCCAACCGGTATTCTCAGGCTCATTCTGGGCGACGGCGCAAATCTACCCGAGTGGGCGGCGGGACCAAGCCTTTCACTAGTGGTTATCATTATCTTTGGCATCTGGACCTTTATCGGGTTCAACACCGTCATTTTCCTTGCCGGACTCGGCTCGATACCCAGCGCACTTTACGAAGCAGCGTCGATTGATGGCGCCGGGCGCTGGGCACAGTTCCGCCACGTTACGCTGCCCCTGTTATCACCCACCATCTACTTTCTGACCTTATACGCAGTCATCGGCACCTTCAAGGCCTTTAACCATATCTATGTGCTGCGCACTGCCGCCGCTCTAGGTACATCCGATACAGTTAGTATCGTCATCTTCCAGGCCATGAAACGTGACACACGATATGGCTATGCCGCGGCTTTGGCAATTTTACTCCTGATAATTGTGATGGGGCTCACTGTCATAAATAACCGCGTTGCCAGCAAGAGAGTGTTCTATGGCTAATTTGACCGGCGAGGATATCACGAACGCCACCAAGCCCGACCTTCATCCCAGTACACAGCGAGTAGATCTGGGTCGCGTCTTTATCTATATATTCCTCGTGGTCGGCGCCATTATTGCCCTCATTCCATTCGTGATCACCGTCAATTTTTCTCTGATGAATTTAACGGAAGCGACAGGCGGCAAGTTGTGGCCCAGCACACCGCAATGGGGAAATTATCTACGCGCCTGGCGCGATGCCGACTTTGGACTCTACTTCTTTAACAGCGTCAAGCTTGCGGCGATAACGGTCGGCGGTCAGGTCGTGTTTTGCACACTGGCTGCCTATGCTTTCGCACAAATGGAGTTCCCGGCCAAGAACTTTCTCTACGGGCTTATTCTTTCCACGCTGATTCTTCCCGAAGCCGTCACCTGGGTACCTAACTTTATTACCGTGTCCTGGCTGGGCCGCGTCACGCCCATACAGTGGATGAATAGCTGGCCCGCGCTGACGATTCCTTTTATGGCCAGCGCCTTTAGCATATTGCTCCTACGCCAGTTCTTCCAACAAATACCGCAGGAGCTTTGGGATTCGGCGCGCATCGATGGCGCCGGGCACATGCGCTACCTCTTACAAGTCGTCGTGCCCCTCTCACGTGCGGCGCTGGTAACTGTTATTCTGTTTAGTTTCATCGGCTCCTGGAACGCCCTGGCTTGGCCCATTCTGGTAACGTCCACACCGGATTGGCGTCCAATATCCTATGGCCTGTTGGCTTTCCTCGATGAATCCGGTGCGCAACAACATCTGCGCATGGCCGGCGCCGTCATTACGATTCTTCCGCTAATACTTGTTTACTTCTTTACGCAACGCCAGTTTACCGAGGGAATTGCAACTTCTGGCCTAAAAGGTTAAAAATGCGCCCGCTAAGAACGTAAACACGCCGCAAAGTGGTGTGGGCTTTCTGGTTCCGGCAAGGAGGTGATACAGCGACTAATTGAAATGACGCGTTACATCCCCCAACGTCTTTTTTAGAGACCAATACAGCAAATATGCCCGGACGACGGTCTGTGTCGTTCGTGAGTGGGCAGTTCAGCCCACACCATTTATGAAGTTTGATTGGAGGAGAATGCAAAATGAGACACCATAATTGGACCAAGTGGCTTCTGCTGCTGGCGCTCCTTATTCCCCTTGCCCTGGTGGCCTGTGGCGGAGACGCCGAGGCGCCGGTCGAGGAGCCGGTGGAAGAACCGGTCGAAGAGCCAGTGGAGGAACCGGTCGAAGAAGAACCCATGGAAGAACCGACTGAGGAGCCCATGGAAGAAGAAGAACCCATGGAAGAAGAGCCAACCGAGGAGCCCATGGAAGAGGAAGAACCCATGGAAGAGGAAGAGCCCATGGAAGAAGAACCCTCGGAGTCGGTTGAGAATGCGACGATGAACGGTATTGAACAGTGCGTCGTAGCCGAAGACGGCCCCTGGGCAGGCGTTGATCCATCGGGCGTAGAAATCGTCTGGTGGCACAACCACACCGGTTCCCGCGAGGAACAGCTCATTCCGCTCATCGAACAGTTCAATGAGAACAATGCCTGTGGTATCACCGTCGAGGGTCAAAGCCAGGCCGGATACAACGAGATTCGCGACCTGGTGAACGCCAGTATCAGCGCCGGCGACTTGCCTGCCGCGGTCGTCGTGGGCTATCAGAACGACCAGGCCTTCTATCAGCTCAACGATAGCCTCGCCGATCTAAACACGTTCCTCGACGATCCCACCTGGGGACTGAGTGAAGAAGACCAGAACGACTTCTATGCTAGCTTCTTCGACCAGTCCATCCATCCCGCTTTTGACGACCAGCGTCTTGGCTTCCCGCCAAACCGCTCCATGGAAGTTCTCTATTACAACCAGACTTGGCTAGAAGAGCTGGGCTACGATGGACCGCCTGAGACACCGGAAGAGTTCCGCGAGATGGCCTGTACCGGCGCCGAAGCACGTGGCGATGGCACCGGCGGCTACATCCTGCGCGATGACGCCTCTGCCGTTGCCTCATGGACCTACGCTTTCGGCGGCGACGTTCTGAACGAAGCCGGCGACGGCTATGTTTACGACAGCGACGCCACCGTACAGGCGATGACCTTCTTGAAGGGTCTTTACGATGACGGTTGCGCCTACTTCTTCACCGAAGGGTTCCCCAATCCGGAATTTGCGGCGCGACGGGCGCTGTTTGCACAGGGCTCTAGCTCCGGCATCCCCTTCTACGAAATTGACATCAACACCGTTGCCGAGGAAGAAGGCCGCGATCCCGACGTCTGGGGCGTGACTGCCATTCCGCACACCACAGATGAACCGGTGCAGAACATCTACGGCGGCGACATCATGATCACCAACACCACGCCCGAGCAGCAGCTGGCGGCGTGGGTGTTCGTCAAATGGTTCACAACGCCGGAAATCCAGGCCGAGTGGGTGCGTATCAGCGGTTACTTCCCCACACGCGAAGGCACCAATGAGTTTGTCGAAGACTATGTCGACGAGAACCCGCAATGGGGCCAGGCGCGTGACTTGCTGCCCTACGCCTACTACGAGCCGCAGTTGATTTCCTACCAGTCCACACGCGACGCCGCGGAAGAAGCATTTAACACCATCATGCAGCTCCCCGCCGGCGCCGGTGAAGAAGAGATTCGACCCATCCTCGCCGACCTGACGGAACGGGCCAACGCCCTGCAGGAAGAGTTGATGGCCGAAGTAGAGGCCAACGAATAACGGCTTCCTTTCTTCATGAAGTAATAGCGGGTCAGGGTCATTCTCTGGCCCGCTTTTCATTTATGTAGAAATCGGATATCTCTTTATCACGACGCGCTATTCAAGGCGCATATCAAGACATCGGATTTAGGAGCAAGAACGTAGTTTATGCCAGAACATGAGGTTGCCCCCCTGCTAGAAACCGCGCGCCTGGCTGCTCACGAAGCGGGTCGTCTGTTACGACGGGACTGGCAAGATCCAACTCCGGAAAGACAAAAGGGCTTTCGCCACTGGGTCACCGACGCCGATATCGCGCTCCAGGAGACGATTACCACGCTCATCCGCGAGCGACACCCGACGCACGGGTTCCTGGCCGAAGAAGAGTCGTCACACCTGCCTGCCGGCGGGGACGCCACGTGGATTATCGATCCCATTGACGGCACAACCAATTTCAGCAGAGGACAGCCCAACTTCTGCATCTCCATCGCCGCCGCGAGCCAGGGCCGGCTGCAGGTTGGCGTCATTTACGATCCGCTGAGAGAGGAGCTGTTCAGCGCCTCTCGCCAAATCTCGGCCCGGCTCAACGACGACGATATCCAGGTGAGCGATACAAATGACACGAGCCAGGTTGTCATCGGCTTTGACTGGGCGCACAGTCACGATGACCGGCAGGCCACGCTCGATTCGTTGCAAAGTGTGGGCCACGCCGTGCGCTCCTTGCGCTCCATTGGCTCTGCGGCGCTGGCACTGGCCTGGGTCGCCTGCGGACGACTTGATGCTTATTGGAACTGGCATCTTAACGCCTGGGACGTTGCAGCCGGCGCGCTAATAATTGAGCAGTCGGGCGGACGTTGCACCGATATTGAACAGCGTCCGCTGGCCGTTTCGGCGGCGGCGCGCCCCTGCCTCGCAACCAACCGTACGCTGCATTCTGATCTATCGCTCCTACTTCGTAAGCCGCCCGCGACACCGTGACGGCATATTGGCAAAGTATCAAGCCGCAAGTACAATCACCATGCATTCTACACTTTAACCTGCTGGCATCATAAGCGACGAGCAACCTATGCGGTGGCCCCCCTTTCAGCACGTTTTCTTTGATTGCGATTCCACACTGACGACCGTTGAAGGAATTGATGTCCTGGCCCAATCCGCAGGCAAGGGCTGGCGCATCGAAGTCCTCACCCGCGCGGCAATGGAAGGCGACCTTGACCTTTCCGACGTCTATGGCCGCCGGCTATCGGCGGTGAAGCCCACGCGAGCACAGGTTCGAGCCATTCGCCAGGTTTATAAACAAAATCTTGTGGAGGATGCCCGGGCGGTCATTTCGGCGCTGCAGGAACTGGAGCATTCCGTCTACATCATTAGCGGCGGACTGGCCGATCCTGTCGTCGAGTTTGGCCTCTACCTGGGTATTCCGCGTAACAACATACGCGCCGTGGGCGTCCAGTATGACGAGCTTTCAGGTCAGTGGTGGAAGAACGACTCCTTTACTGAATCGAGAATGGAATACATGCAATATGATGACGGCGCGTTGACGATTAGCGACGGCAAGGCCCGGATCATGCGCGAGCTGCTCGGCGCGCATTCAGGGCGCACCCTGCTCGTGGGCGACGGCGTCAGCGACCTGCTGGCCGGTCAGAATGCCGACCTCTTCGTCGGATTTGCCGGCGTCGTGCGTCGCTCGCGCGTCGCCTCTGAAGCGCCCGCGCTCATTAATAGCGCTTCCCTCGCACCTCTCCTAGCCTTGGCATCAGGCCCCGCCAGCCTGGCGCAGTTATCCAAAACGACTCACGCCGAACTCGCCGCAAAAGCGATTCGGTTAATCGACACAGGAGCAATTACTTTCAACAATGAACGACTCCAAACGAAGTTCAGACAGGCATATCAAGCTTTTCATTCCAGGACCCACTGAGGTCCGTCCCGAAATTCTCGAGGCCCAGACACAGTGGATGATTGGGCATCGCATGCCCGAGTGCGCCGATCTTTTCGGACGCATTCAGGCTAAACTGCGCGATGTCTTTTTCACACAGCAACGGGTTTACGTCACGGCCTCTTCAGGGACAGGTTTGCAAGAGGCCGCCGTGCGCAACTGTAGCCGCCTGCGCGTGCTCAACTGTGTCAACGGCGCCTTCGCCGAACGGTGGCGACAGGTCACAGAAGCAAACGGCAAGGAGAACGCCGTCTTAGAGTTTGAATGGGGCCAACCCGTCTCCCCTGAGGCTGTCGCCAACCGCCTCAAGGAAGACGCGTTCGATGCCGTCACCATCGTCCATAATGAGACAAGCACCGGCGTCACGAGCCCCATCAAAGAGATCGCGCAGGCGGTACGCAGTCTGCCTAACGGCGAAGAGATCATGATCCTGGTCGATTCAGTAAGCGGCCTATCTGGCGTGCCGCTTGAGTTTGAGGATTGGGATCTAGACGTGGTCCTCACCTCCAGCCAGAAGGCCTTTGCCTTGCCCGCTGGACTTGCCTTCGCGGCCGTGTCCGATCGGGCCCTAAAACGCGCCGAACAGATTGACGATCGTGGCTACTACTTTGACTTTTTGCTTCTTGAGAAGTATCTGAAGCGCAATCAGACGCCTGCGACCCCGGCCATTTCGCTACTCTATGCGCTGGACAAACAACTGGACGATATGCTCGCCGAAGGCATGGAGGCCCGGTTTGAGCGTCATCGCCAGATGCGGGACCGCACAATTGAATGGGCCAAGGGCCATGAATTTTCGCTCTTTGCCGCCAGCGGTTTCGAGTCGCCGACTGTTACCTGCCTCAACAACGATAGAGGCATAGACATCGCCGCCCTGAACAAGCACTTGCGTTCGCGAGACATGATTATTTCCAACGGCTACGGTCCGCTGAAAGGAAAGAACTTCCGCATTGCACACATGGGAGATATCCGGCTTGAAGATCTAGAGGAACTGCTGGCAGCGATTGAAGCCTTTCTTCAGGCCTAAGCTATCGCCGGGCGCGTGCTAAAGACGCTCCACCAGCACAAAGAAAACGTAAACTTGAGGGATCGAATGTACAACATTCTTATCAGTGACAAACTCGGCGCGGCAGGCCTGGAACGATTAGATCAGGCGGACGACGCCAGCTACGATCACAAGCCCGGCATCACGCGCGAGGAGCTGCTCGAAGTCATCGGCGGCTACGACGCCCTCATCGTGCGCAGCGGCACCAGCGTCGACGCCGACGTACTATCCGCCGGTGAGAAATTACGCGTTGTCGGGCGCGCCGGCATTGGCGTGGACAATATCGATATCCGCGAGGCAACGATGCGTGGCGTGGTCGTCATGAACACACCGGACGCCAATAGCATCGCCACCGCCGAGCAGACCATGGCCCTCATGCTGGCGCTGAGCCGCCATACGGCCCAGGCGCACGCCTCCCTGCTCGCCGGTGAATGGCGGCGTTCCGACTTCGTGGGAACCGAGCTACACGGCAAAACGTTGGGTATTATTGGCTTCGGGCGCATCGGGCGCCTCGTAGCACAACGTGCACAGGCGTTTGGCATGGAGATACTTGCCTATGACCCCTACGTCTCGGAAGAAATCGGCCGGCAACTGGGAATCCTCCTTGTCGACCTCGACGAGTTGCTAGGGCAGGCAGACTATATCACGCTGCACACGGCCGCGACGCCCGAAACCGAGAAAATAATCGACGCCAAGACCATCGCGCAGGTGAAGCCGGGTGTTCGCCTCATTAATGCCGCACGTGGCAAGCTCATAGATGAAGCAGCGCTGGCCGATGCCTTACAACAGGGGGCAGTCGCCGCCGCCGCCATCGACGTCTATAGTGTAGAGCCGCCACAGGATAATCCGCTCATTGGGCTGCCCAACGTCCTGCACACACCGCACCTGGGCGCCAGCACGCGGGAGGCCCAGCGACTTGTCGCCACTGAAATCGTCGACCAGGTCCTATGCGCCTTGCGCGGTGAAGATTATCCGAACGCGCTAAACATGCCTTTGCCGGGTGGAGCCGAGCTTGCCGGCGCCAGACCCTATGTGGCGCTCGCGGAAAAAATAGGCGTTTTGCATGGAGCACTCGCTCAGGAACCGATCGAGCGCGTTGAAATTGAAGTCAGTGGAGAGGATGTCCAGGAGCTTGTGCGCCCCGTAGCGGCAGCGCTGCTCAAGGGACTCTTACAGCGGACAAACGCCGAATCTGTCAACTATATCAACGCCCCGCTCATCGCCAGCGAACGCGGCATTTCCGTCTCGCAAACCACGGGCGTCTCTGCCATCGACTACCCCAATCTCATCTCCTGTCGTGTACGATGGAACAACCAACAGCGCACACTCGCCGGGGTGCTCTTCGGTGGCGCCGAGCCTCGCATCGTACAGGTGGACAACTACCAGCTTGACGCGAACCCCAAGGGAAACGTCCTTATCTTGCAGAACAAAGACGTACCGGGCGTTATCGGCCAGGTGGGTACCATTCTCGCCGCCTATGACGTCAACATTGG
>CAYSMQ010000009.1:24976-29880 GCA_964432035.1 uncultured Ardenticatenaceae bacterium | reverse complement strand
TTGGCCCTGCCCACGCCGCCGGACGGCATCGCCATCTACCGCCAGATGGGCGAGCTGGGCTTCACACCCCAGCTGTCATTCTTCATCCGCGCGCCTGACGTACCCACCTGGGCCGATCTGGGTACCGTGGGCGACTACGTTATTCTGGCGCCCGGCTGGCACAACGCCATGCTCTTCCCGGGCGTAGAAGAGCTGAACGCCGATCACGCGGAAATGGAAGGCCGTCCCTCCGATCCCATGGTTGGTCCCTCCTACGCCACCGTCCAGATCCTGGCCGACGCCATTGAGCGCGCCGGGTCCCTAGAACGTGAGGCCATCCGCGACGCCATCGCCGCCACCGACCTGCAAACTGTCGTCGGCGACATCACCTTCCGCGACAACGGCACCGGCGTCGTCACCGCACCCTACCTACAGTACCAGGGCGGCGCCATCGAGTTGATCTGGCCCGAAGAGTTTGCGACGTCGGAGTTGGTGTTTCCGGCGCCACCGTATGATGAAAGATAGCATATGAGAAATCGGATGTCTCTCAGACATCCGATTTCTTGCTTTGCAAGGAGGCACCCATGTCCCAAACAAACCCTCCCTTCCGCGCCGACCATGTTGGTAGCCTGCTACGGCCGCCACGGCTCCTGGCTGCGCGCGAGCGTTACTTCGCGGGTGAGATGCCCGCGGAGGAGCTGCGCGAGGTTGAAAACGAGGCCATCGCCGATGCCATCAAGAAACAGGAAGCGGTTGGTCTGCAGAGCGTCACCGATGGTGAGTTCCGGCGCACCTACTTCCACATCGATTTCCTTGAACAGCTTGAAGGAGTGTCCGTCAGCGGCGGTATTGCCGTCAAGTTCCGTAGCAAAAAAGGAGAAGTCAACTTCGCGCCGCCCCGGCTGGCGGTCAGCGGCAAGCTGCGGCACGTCAAGGACATCCAGAAGCGCGATTTTGAATTCCTGCAATCGCACACGTCCTGTACGCCCAAAGTCACAATTCCCTCGCCGACCATGGTGCACTTTCGCGGTGGGCGTAAAGCCATCGACATCGAGGCCTATCCGGACCTTGACCAGTTTTTTGAGGATCTGGCCCAGTGCTATCGCGACGAAATCAATTCGCTCTACGAAGCCGGCGCGCGATACATCCAGATGGACGATACCAACCTGGCTTATCTGTGTGATCCACAGATCCGGGAAGACACCCGCAGCCGCGGCGAAGACCCCAACCAGCTGCCGCGCACCTACGCGGCGCTGATCAACTCGGTCATCGACGGCCGGCCCGACGATCTGACGATTACCGTGCACCTTTGTCGCGGCAACTTCCGCAGCTCCTGGGTCGCTGAAGGCAGCTACGAGCCAGTGGCCGAGATCCTTTTCAACGAGATGAACGTCGACGCCTACTTCCTGGAATACGACGACGAGCGTTCCGGCGATTTTGCCCCTTTGCGCTTCATGCCGGCGGACAAGACGCTGGTCGTGGGGTTGGTGACGACTAAGGTTGGCGAGCTAGAAGACCAGAACGAGCTCATCAAACGCGTCCACGAAGCGGCCAACTACATGCCCCTGGAAAACATGTGTCTGAGTCCGCAGTGTGGCTTCTCCAGCACCGTGCACGGCAACGAACTGAGTGAAGATCAGCAGTGGGCAAAGTTGGAACTGGTGGTAGAGACGGCGCGGAAAATCTGGGGCGACTGATCTGTAGCGCGAGCGATGTTGCGCTACGAGTCTGAAAGAATGGCGCCGATCACAGCATCTAGCGACAGTGCGTCTTCGGCGTCGCCGGCCTGGTCGTCCCGCGCTGCGTCGTCGTCCACCGCCACTTGCGCTCGCACGTCTTCCAGCGCAGCTTGCGCTTCCTCGCGGTCTAACGCCGTCGTCGTGGGATGATCGCATATTAAACGCAATAGGGTTGCTGCCTGCACCCGTCGTCCCGCCTGCGCCTCCAGCTGCGCCCAAAGAAACAGCGCGCGCAGGCGCTCATAGTCGGTTGATGATTCGGCCAGCGCTCGCCGCGTGCAAGTCCGTGCCAGCTCGTAATCTTTTTGTAGAAAGTGGACCTTGCCCAGCCCCCAGTATGCATAGCCTGTGGGGTACCCTTCTCGCTCGCTGATTTGTAGCGCTTCGCCGAAGATGGCTTGCGCCTCCTGCAGCCTGTC
The DNA here is from genome assembly GCA_964432035.1 of uncultured Ardenticatenaceae bacterium. Taxonomy (GTDB): domain Bacteria; phylum Chloroflexota; class Anaerolineae; order Promineifilales; family Promineifilaceae; genus JAAYYY01. Next base: position 27,743 of record CAYSMQ010000009.1, on the reverse strand, counting down.
CAGTTTCAACATGGCTTCCCCCATATTCCACAGCACGATGCGTAGCGTGTAGTCGTCGCCGAGCCGGCGCCAGATGGCGACTGATTCCTCGAAGTAAGGCAACGATTGGGCATAGCGTCCCAGATCCATCAGCGTCGCCGCCAGGTTGCCCAGCGCATTGGCCAGCGCGTGGCGATCGCCCACCTCGCGATGCAGGTCGAGGCTCTGCCGCAACAGGCGCAGCGCTTCCTGCAGGTCGCCCTGAAAATTAGCCACAATAGCCAATCCTTCCAGGCTGGCGGCAATGCGGCTGGGCTGTTCCAGCTGCCGGCTCAAGTCCAGTGATTGCGCGTATCGCGCTTTGGCATCCTCATAGCGACCCTGACGAAAGGCGATGTTGGCCAACCCGCTCAGCGGGCGCGCGAGCAGGTCCGGTTCCTCCATGGATCTGAAGATGCCCACGCTTTTGCGCAGTGTGTCGGCCGCTTCTTCCAGAGCCATTAGACGGAACTGGAAAAAGCCCTGGCAGGATAACACGCGGCCCAAGAGGCGTTCCGTTATCTGATCGGCTTCGCCGCGTTTCGTTTGCCGTTGCAGCGCCGCTACCGCCTGCCGGTAAAGAGATAGCCCTTCGTGATAGAAGCCGCGCAAGGTCAGCCACTGGTTAAGGGGGGACAGAGAGCGATCGAGGAGACCATAGTCGCCCTGGGATACCGCCCAGCGCCAGCCGGCGGCGATGTTATCCCAGGCGCCGTTTGCGGCGGCGACGGCTTCCAACTGCCTTTCACCGCCGTCGAGATCGGCTTCCAGACTTTGCAGCAGGGCGCCATAGTAGCGTGCGTGGCGTCGCCGCACCGCCGGCGCCCTTACTTCATCGCTCTCCAGCTTTTCAAGTGCATATTGCCACAAGGCATCGTGCAGCGCGTAGTGTTCCTCGCCCGTTTGTTGTAGGAGCGAGCGGGCACATAGGGTTTCCAAGTCAGCAGGATTTGCCTGGGTTACGGCCTTCGCCGCTGCAGCGTCAAATTCGCCGCGAAAAACGGCCAGTTGGGCCAGAATGTCCTGTGCCTCACTGTCCAGCAACGACCATGAATAATCGAATGTCGCGCGCAGGCTGCGCTGCCGCTCAGGCACATCGCGCATCGTGGTAGAAAGGAAATCCAGGTTCTCCTGAATGTGGTTGGCGACGGCGTGCGGCGTGTGCGCCGGTAGCGAGCCTGCCGCCAGTTCGATTGCCAGCGGTAGGCCGTCGACGAGCTCGCAGATATGCCTGACGTCTGTGGCGTCGCCTTCTGCCAGACGAAACGTGCTCTGCATGCGTCGCGCCGAAATCTCGAACAGGATTTCGGCGTCAGACGACGGCTGTGCTACGGGCGTTCCGTTGCCCTGCGGCGTTGAGAGGTCCAGCCCTTTGAGGGTCAGCAACCATTCCGCGCGCAGTTGCAGGCGCTCGCGCGAGGTGACCAGGAGTTGCAAATCGGGCGCTTCCCTGAGAATGATCTGAAGCAGATCCAGGCCCTTTGTCACAAGCTGCTCGAAGTTGTCGAGCACCAGCAACAACTCGCGTTCGCGCAGGGTGGTCAGCAGCTGCTCTTCTAGCGGCTCCTGGGGCTGCAAGGGGATTTCCAGCGCGTTGGCTATGGCCTGCGCCAGTCCATCCGCGTCTGCCACGCCTGCCAGAGGTATAAAGACGATGCCGTGCCAGTAATCGCCGCGACGTTCGTCTGCGATCTCTATCGCCAGCCGTGTCTTACCGGCGCCGCCCACGCCTAAGATCGTTAGCAGGCGGCAGTCCTCCTCATCCAAAAGGCGGCTGGCGGTTGCCAGCTCTTGCCTGCGTCCCACGAACGGCGTGAACTGCGGTGGCAGGCGGTGCGGAATAGGTTGGCGAATGCGCTCGATCTGGTCGCGTAATCTAACCGTCTGCGGGTCGGGCGCCAGGTTCAGTTCTTCTGCCAGGATCTCGCGGCAACGCTCGAATTGCGCCAGCGCCGCGCCCGTCTGACCGTCCCGCGCCAACAGGCGCATCACCAGGCGATGCCCCCGCTCGTCTAGAGGATCGGCCCGCACCAATTCACGGGCGTGGGGCAATGCCGCGCGATATCGGCGGTGGTGGAGATAATAGGTCGCCAGGCGACGGCGCGCATCGATGGCGCGACGCAGTAGGCGCTCGCGGGTCTGGGCCATCCAGCGCTCCATCGCGCGGCTCTCGCTAACGAACACGCCTTCCAGAAAATCGCCGCGATAGAGGGCCAGCGCCTCCTCCAGCCGGGCGCTGTCTTCGGCCCGAATTTCTCCTTGCTGCGCGCTGCCTGCCACGGCCTCTTCGAAGGCCATGGCGTCTATCCACACGTCTGATTCCTCGTTTAGGCTCACCGTCTGTCGTGTGATGGTCAGGTACGGCTTTAGGTGGCGGCGCAGGCTGGTAAGCACCGTGCGCAGGTTGGAGAGGGCCTGTTTCTGCGTGCGATCGTCCCACAGCATTGTTGCCAGCAGCTCGCGGCTGTGGGGTCGCGGGTGGCAGGCCAGGTAGGCTACCAGCACTTCCGCCTTCTGGGTCACCAGGCTGCTGACAGGGCGACCGTCGACTTCAATTGAAAGACCGCCAAGGCATTTGAGGGTGAGTAGCTGCGACATAGGCTCCGGCCGATTATACCAGGACTTTCCTATTAAGCGTTTGTTAGGTGCTTGGCCTGCTACGCTTTGCTAGTATCACGGAGGATCACATCATGCAATTAAGCAATAAAGCAACGCTTCTCGCACCGGTTTTCCTGGGCATGGCGTTTCT
>CAYSMQ010000009.1:24446-24966 GCA_964432035.1 uncultured Ardenticatenaceae bacterium | reverse complement strand
CCGACAGCGGCGACACCATCCACATCGCAGCTGGCGTTTATGAGGAGCATCTCAGCGTCACAGGTAAAGATCTCAACTTTGTGGGTGTAGGCCCGGCGGAAACGTTCCTGGACGGCGGCAGTGCCGGGCGAGTGCTATACGCCTACCAAGTCACGGTTAGCCTCAGCAGTCTGACAATACAGAATGGCTATGAGGATGATGCTTCTGGCGGCGCAGCTATTTACGCCAGGGAAGCCAATCTATCCCTTGACAATGTGGTCTTACGCCACAACATCAGCGATCGAGGGGCCGGTGCATTATATGTTAACGACATCTTTAGCACCGGCGTGGTCCTGACCATGACCGATACACTTGTGGAACAAAACGAGGGACAGTACGGTGGTGCATTGCGGGTGTCGGGAGCAACCAGCTTTCTATACAACGTCACGATTGCCAACAACCATACCACCACTGCCGACAACGGCGCGCTGAACATGTGGGGCGGTGATGCCACCCTCACCAATGTGACGGTCAGTGGAAA
>CAYSMQ010000009.1:0-24436 GCA_964432035.1 uncultured Ardenticatenaceae bacterium | reverse complement strand
GGCCGCCGGCATCCATATTACGAACTTCGGGTCGATTACGATGACAAACAGCACCGTGGCCCATAACGAGAACTTTGGTCTTTCTACTTATGCTACTAGCGTGATCCACAACACGATCATAGCTACCAACAATGGCAGCGGAGCGAACTGTTTTCTCTACCAACCCCATTGGAACGATTCATTGGGGTACAATCTGGAGGATGGAAACAGTTGTAGCTTTGACCAGCCTGGCGATCAGGTAAACACCGACCCGCAACTGCAACCCCTGGCGTATAGCGGCGGTGCACTGATGCACGCGTTCGTCGCCGATAGTCCGGCGATAGATGAAGCTGATAATAACGCCTGTCCGGCGCGGGATCAGCGCGGCGTTAATCGCCCTCAGGACGGTGACGACGATGGCGCGGCTGTGTGCGATATTACGGTAACCTTACTCAATAGCACGGTCGCGTACAATGACGGCAGTGCCTTCGGTAATTTCGCCACTATTCAGCTGCAGAACAGTATTGTGGCCAGTAACGGAGAGCGTAATTGCTGGTCAGAAATGACCTCGTTGGGGAATAACCTGGAAAATGATGACACGTGTGGGTTCGACCAGGCGACCGATATCGTTGATGCCGATCCCCTGCTGAAGGATTTGGCGCATAACGGTGGGCCTACGCCAACGCACCTACCTGCTCCGCATAGCCTGGCCCTCGACGCTGCAAACGGAGATGCCTGTCCCGCCATAGACCAACGGGGGGTGGCGCGACCGCAGGATGGCGACGGCGATAGTCAGGCCGCCTGCGACATCGGCGCCGTGGAGTTAGCGCCGGACGATTTGCTGCACGCCGTGCACCTGCCGCTCTTTGTGCGCTAAGGATGGGTTACGACCGCTAGAATTTGGCTTCTCGGCGCCTCGTCGGCTGCGAGCCGGTCAGGCTTGAACCGTCCAGTGGAAGCGCTGGTCTAAGACCGCCAGAAATCCGATTTCTCCAAGAAATCGGATTTCTCCTTTACGTCGGCTAACTTCCTATCAGAATAGGAACCAACCGGAGGCTAGACCGAACAGCAGATATTGCATTCTTGACTCCCGTTATGCGTTACAGGTAAGCTTCCTTTCGTTGTACTCAAGGCTACCATAGCACGCGCCTACTGCCCTTGTAGATGTGGATAGTCCTTGCCTTGGTCAGGTGATTGGGTTCACCCTGTTGAGCACCGCCTCAATAAATATCTCCGCCGCCCCCAAATAATTCTCCTCCTGCATCCCATTCCAATCCACGCCAACGTCCTCGCCGACCTGCTCGCGCACCACGCTAACCAGGTGTCGCCCCTCGTCCTGCGCCTTTAGCGCGCATTCACGCACTAACGCCTTGGCCTGTGCGCGGTCCATGGGCGGAGAAAGGGCGAAGACGATGGCCTCCGCCAGCATCGCGCCGCGCGATGCCTCCACGTTCTGGCGCATGCGCGCCTCGTCCACCACCAGGTTCTGCGCCAGAAACAGCCCCTTGTTCAGCGCCGACGCGCTCAGCGCAAACATCTGTGGCAGCGCCAGCCACTCCATCTGCCAGCCGTGCGTGGCCCGCTCGTGTTCCTGTACCAGCGCCTGGTGCATGGAGCCAAGCAGCGACGCGTTGTGCCGCGCGGCAGCCACGATCAGCTCGCTGCTAACCGGATTGCGCTTTTGCGGCATCGTGCTCGAGCCGCCGCGCGTGTCGTCATCCGACTCGCGCACCTCGCCCACCTCGTTCTGCGCCATCAAGATGACGTCCTGCGCCATCTTCGCCAGGCTTCCGCTGAGCAACGAAAGCCAGCCTGCAAGCTCCGCCGGACCGTCTCGCTGCGTGTGCCAGGGAATCGGAGCCGAGCCCAGGTTCAGTTCCTGCGCCAGCGCCTCGCGCACCGCCGCCCCTTCCTTGCCCAACGCCGCCAGCGTGCCCGCCGCGCCCCCAAATTGCACCACGAACAGGCGCGGCTTCAATTGCGCCAGCCGCTCGCGGTGCCGCAAGAGGGGCGCCAGCCAGTTGGCGACTTTCAGGCCAAATGTGATAGGCAACGCCTGCTGTCCGTGCGTCCGCCCGGCTATCAACGTTTTGCGGTGACGATCCGCCAGGCGCGCCAGCGCCTGGATCAGCGCTTCCAGTTCCGGCTCCATCAGCGCCAGCGCCGCCCGCACTTGCAGCAGCAATGCGGTGTCCATGATATCCTGTGTCGTCGCCCCCCAATGAACGTACGTCGCTGCCTCTCCCCCTACCTCCTGGCGCAAATGCGCGACCAGCGCGGGGATGGGCACGCCTGCCTTCTCCGCGCCTGCCTGCAGACGCTCGAGTACCGCTTTCGGGGCATGATTTTGCCTCAGCTCACCCGCAACCCCCACGATATGCTCCGCCACCGCCGGTGGAATCACCCCCAGCCGCCCCTGCACCCGCGCCAACGCTTCCTCCACCTGCAAAGCAGCGCGCAGAAACCCCGCGTTCGAAAAAACCTTCGCCACGCGCGCATCCCCAAACAAGGGCCCAAAAAGCACAGAATCACTGGGACTAAAAGGCATGTGTCAGTTGGTTGGAGATTTGAGCCAATCTCCAACTCCCAATCTCCAATCTCGGCCCTTAAACATCAAAAAACACCGTCTCCCCTTCCCCCTGCAACACGATATCAAAACAGTATCGGGCCAATCCTTCGGGCGATTCTTCCCTGTGGGCCAGCAGGGTGTGCCGCCGTTCCTCGGGGACGGCCGAGAGTACCGGATCCGACTCATTGGTCAGTTCATCCTCAAAGTAAATGCGCGTTACAGCGTGAATCAGCATGCCCCGGGCAAACACAGTCACGTTGATGTGTGGCGCCTGTTCGCCCGCCTCCCCCGGCGTTGGCCCCGGGCGCACCGTCTTGAACCAGAATCGGCCCTCATTCGTCGTTTCCGAGCGCCCGAACCCCGAGAAATGGGGATCCGCCTCTTCGCTCTGTGCGTCTGCGGGATGCGCGTAAATGCCGCCGGCGTCCGCCTGCCAAATTTCGACCAGCGCGTCCAACACCGGCTCTCCTTCGCCGTCCAACACGCGCCCTTCGATTAAGATGCGCTCACCCGTTGTCTGCTCTTCCACGAGGTCGTTTCTTGGGGCCATGCCAAAAGAGAAAAAAGGTCCAATTGTCTGGCTCGGCGTTTGTCCCGGCCTATCATTCGCCTTAGACATGACGCGCCTCCGGCCTCTCAAACGGCGTTTGCTGCCGTCCGCGCAGGACGATATCGAAGCGAAAGCCCAGGGCCCAAACCGGCTCCGTCACGTCGTGCGCGTACTCGGAAATAAGGCGCTCGCGCGCTCCCTCCGGCACACCGTTAAAAATTGGATCCAGCGCAAGCAAGGGGTCGCCGGGGAAAAACATCTGCGTGACCAGACGTTGTAAGAAGTTCCGTCCGTAAACGGAAAAATGGATGTGCGCCGGGCGCCAGGCGTTATGATGATTGCCCCAGGGATAAGCGCCCGGGCGGATGGTCACGAAACGGTACTGACCTTTATCATTCGTCAGGCAGCGGCCCGCGCCCGTAAAATTAGGATCCAGCGGCGCGTCGTGTATTTCCTTCTTGTGGATATAACGCCCGGCCGAGTTCGCCTGCCAGATCTCGATCAGCGCGTTGGGCACCGGCCTGCCGTCGTCATCCAGCACGCGCCCCACCACGATAATGCGTTCGCCGAGCGGCTCGCCATTGCGTACTGCATTGCGCGTCAGGTCCGCGTCTAGCGCCGCTACTTCCCCCTCACCGTAGACCGGGCCCGTCAACTCTGACAACGTCTGCTTCATAGGCACCAGTCGTTCCCGCGGCGACCGCGTCACCGTCGAGCGATACGGTTCGTGCAAATAGGGCGGCTGCACCGACCAATCCAACGGCTTCAACTTTTCCAGTTTACGCATGCCCAACCTCCCTGCTTATGCGGAGCCAATCTCCAATCTCTAATCTCCAAGCAACTGATGGTTGCCCTCCCCCAGTATCTCCTTCGCCACCGCAAACGCCGTATTCGCCGCCGGCACACCCGCATAGACCGCCACCTGCAACAGCACTTCCTTTAGCTCCTCGGCGCTGACGCCCGTGTTGTGCGTGGCGCGGATGTGCATGGCCAACTCATTTTCCTTGCCCAGCGTCGCCAGCATGGCAATCGTCAGTAGGTGGCGCGTTTTACGGTCGAGTCCAGGGCGCGCCCACACAGAGCCCCACGCTACCTCCGTAATCAGCTGCTGGAAATCGGCGTCAAACGCCGTCTTCTGCGCCTCGGCGCGATCCACGTGCGCGTCACCCAGCACCGCGCGGCGCACGGTCATGCCCGCTTCAAATTTCTCCTGGTTGCTCATAAGCCAATGCCGATCCTGTGAACTGCTATCAAAGAATGTCCTAAAGGTGTTTCCCTAAGAAAGCCGCCATCGTTTGCGCCAGCGCCGCCGGTTGCTCCACGCACGGCAGGTGCCCTGCACCTTCAATGAGCTCAAACTGCGCGTCGGGTAAGGCCTCTGCCAGCGCTTGCACCAGCTCCGGCGGCGAAGACACGTCCTGCGCGCCCCCGACCACCAGCGCCGGCGCTTGCACAGCTCCCGCCTGCTCAATCACATCTTCCCGGGCGAGCAGGTCGCACGTGGCCATATAGCCATCGTCCGGCGTGCGCGCCAGCATGTTAACGTAACCCTGATAAGTTGCCGGTTCCCGCTCCGCAAAGTCGGGTGCAAACCAGCGCGGCGCCAATCTGGGCGCCACGGCAGCCATGCCTTCTTGCCGGATTGCCGCACTGCGCTCGTTCCAGAACTCGGCCGTTGCAAAGCGCAGCGCCGAATCGCACACCACCAACGCGCGCACGGGATGATGCGCCGCGTAATCCACGGCAATCATGCCGCCCACGGAGACGCCCACGACGATGGGATTGGATATCCCTAGATATTGCAGCAGTCCGGCGAGATCTGCTCGCTCGTCGGCCAGGGAGTAAGGGCCTGGTGGACTATCCGATAGACCGTGCCCCCGCTTGTCATAGCGCACGCGCAACAGGTTGCGACGACGATATTTGTCAGTGAGATGTGACGCGATTCCGTCCCAGATGCGTAAGTCAGTGCCCAAGGAGTTGACAAAGACCAGCGGCGCGCCATCGTCCGGCCCTTCAACCTTGTAGTGCAATGTTACGTTGCCAAGGGCAGTAAATTGCATTGCGAAGCTCATTGGACGTCTCACGCTTGAATTAAAGTGTATCCTCTTACTCTGATCTGGATGAGTTCATTGTAACGCAATGGATACGTAGATGGTATTATAGAGTTTGAGCCTGTTGAGTACAGAACTAGAGTGGTGAACTATAGTATAGAGCTGGAGCAAGAGGCGGTTCTCTATCCTCTTGCTCTATCCTCTACCTTCTCGCTTCATAGCAGGGAGAAACAGAATCATGGCTTTCAACTACACGCTCGGTCTCATTGCGGCAGACGACCCCTACCCTACTTATCGCTGGATGCGCGACAACGAGCCCGCGCATTACTCTGAAGTTGAAGATATCTGGGTGCTAAGCCGCTACGAAGACGTGGCCGATGCTTTCCGTGACTGGAAGACCTGGTCCTCCGCGCGCCGCGGCAACCTTGTCAACGATATACCCGCGCGCGTGGGCAAGACGCTTGGTACGAGCGACCCGCCGCAGCACACGTTCGCCCGGGGTCTGGTCAATAAGGCCTTCACTCCGCGCACGGTTGCCGGTCTGGAGCCGCGCATTCGCGACCTTGCTCAGACGCTCAGCCGACAGGCGCGTGAAAAAGGACAGATTGAGTTCGTCTCTGATATTTCTGCCCCCTTCAACGCCGCCATTTTGGGCGCCATGTTCGGCGTGCCCGACGAGGATTTTATCGAGCTACGCCATTGGTTAGACGATTTTTTTCTGCGCGAAGAGGTGGAGGAAGGAGAGACGCCACGCCAGGAGCTTGCCATGGGTAAGCTGAGCGATTATCTTGGCGACCTTGCCGAGGCGCGCCTGGCGAGCAAAGAAGATGATTTGATGACCGCCATGCTGCTCGCCGAAGAAGACGGAAAGCGGTTGGAACGGGAACAGGTGGTCGTCACGACCATGACGTTTCTCGTTGCCGGTTTCGAATCAACCAACAATCTTTTCACAAATCTGACCCACGCCCTTGCCCTGCATCCGCATCTCTACCAGAGGCTGAAAGAGGACCTGTCTCTGGTGCCTGCATTCGTGGAAGAAGGCATGCGCTGGGACGCCGCGGCGCAGGGATTTGTGCGCTCTCCCAACCATGACGTGGAGATGTACGGGCGCTTGATTCCTGAGAATGCGCAGGTATTGCTGCACATCGGTTCTGCCAACCGCGACGAGCGCCGCTTTGACGATCCAGACACATTCGACATCGAACGTGACAATACCCGTCATCTGGGCCTTGGTCGCGGCATCCACTTCTGCGTGGGCGCGCCCCTGGGTCGTTCCATGTCCCAGCTTATCTTCGAAGCGCTTCTTGACGCCAGCGAGGTGTGGGAGATTGACCTCGATTCCTCCGAGCGCGTCACGACGCCTAACTTCCGTGGTTTCTGGCGCTTGCCGTTGCAGGTGACAAACTGAATCTCTTTCAGTTTGTCACAAATTGGCACCCTATCTCGTCTTCTATAGTGAAAGCTCATCTCATTAGAAGGAGACGACTATGAGTAAACAACGGGTATTAGTTACCGGCGGGCGGGGCACGCTGGGGAGCAAGTTGGTGCCACGTTTGCAACAGCACGGCTATCGTGTGCGTATTACCAGCCGCCAGGCCCCTCCAGACAACTTCGGCGCAGACCTGGAGTGGGCGCAGGCCTCAATGGAAGAGTCCAAGGGCTGGGACGCGGCGCTGGCAGATGTGGACACCGTTGTGCACGCGGCGACCAGCCCCTTCAAGCGTGGTGTAGACGTAGAAGGCACGCGCCGGCTGCTCAACCACGCGGCTCAGGCAGGCGTAGGCCACATCGTCTATATTTCTATTGTGGGTGTTGACAAGAAAGATTGGTTCTACTATGAGGACAAATTTGAGTCCGAGCAGTTAATCGCGCAATCTGGAATCGGTTTCTCTATCCTGCGGGCGACGCAGTTCCATGACTTCGTCCATCGCCTGCTCGACGAAATGTTCTTGCGGCTCCCCATCGGCTTTTTGCCGCGCAACTGGCGCATGCAGCCTATCGACACCGGCGAGGTCGCCGACCTGCTGCTGGACGCCGTGCAGGGCGGGCATGGTACAAGAAGTCTACCTGCGCTGGCAGCTTGGAATTGTTTTTGTTGGTGGTTGTGGGTTGTATGGTGATGTGTAATTACTATGCGAAGAGCTATTCGACAACCTACAATCTTCCGCGTAGCGTTTCTACCTGCAGCGGTTCGCTATCAACCGCATTAGAGACTGCAATCAACTCGCGCGCCTCATCCACCTTGTCCCACACGTTCCACAAGAGGACACCGCGCAGGCGCCCGTCGTCAAGGTAGTAGATCACACCCTTTTCGTGCTCGTCGCGCCAATCGGCCACCGTTTGCAGCCGCGAGTCAAGTACGCCAACCGCCTCGTAGCCATGGTCGAACAGGTCAGAATAGAACATGGGTGAATAATCATAATCCTCCCCTGCCCCCGCCATGTTGCGTCCTGCCTGGCGGCCCATAGAGTTCGCTGCGTCCTCGTGCTCCACGCGGCGGTGTGACTGCAGCGCATAATCGTAGAAGTTAGCCACGTCGCCCGCTGCGTAGATATTGTCATCGTCCGTGCGCAGCGAGGGATCGACCAGCACGCCGTTTTCCACCTTCAAAGCTGCTTTCTCCGCCAGGGTCACGTTGGGCGTAATGCCGATGCCGGCGACAACGCCGTTAGCCTCAATGCGTCTACCCTGGTCGGTGACGACGGTTAACGCCGTACCCTCGCCCTGCACGTCTACGACCGATTCCCCTGCCAACACCTGTACACCGTGCTCGCCATAATAGCCGTTCAGATAGCGGGACAGCTCCTCCGGAAACAGGCGCGCGCCGATACCGCTCTCGGGAAAGAGCATCGTCACCTCCTTGTCGTTCATGGCCAACGCCGCCGCCAGTTCCGAGCCGATGAAGCCGCCCCCGATAACGGCGAAACGGTCGTAATTCTCGGTCAGCTCTCGCAGCCGCCGGTAACTATTGAAATCACGATAGTAGATGATGTGATCCCCGCCAAACGGGAGCCGTCGCGGCGTTCCGCCGGTTGCCAGCAACAGTTTGCCATACTCATACGCCTCGTCACTGTCCGCCGTTGCCGTTCGCTCCTGCGCGTCCAGGGTCACGATGGAGCGTCCTTCGTGAAACGTCACATCCTCTGGGACGTCGCGCCAGATTTCTTCTTCCGTTGCCTTGCCCGTCCACAAGGCTTTGGTCAGTGGCGGACGATCGTATGGAGGCCGGTTTTCACCGGAAACAATGGCGATCGAACCCTCTTCGTCCACTTCCCGAATCCCTTTGGCGGCCGCCGCCGCCGTCATGCCACCACCGATGATCAGATAGGTAAAGCGGTCCATTTTAATCTCCTTTGATTATTCGCCAGCACACGTGCCGGGCACTTTCAAGATACCTAACGCCTACGTTTCACTCGTTTCCTCAAACCGGAATCCCTGCTGCTCCGCATCGAGTACGTCCTCGACGTGCGCCTGAAAAACACAACAACCATCCCCGTCTTGAAAGCGCTTCACGCGACTTACACGCCGGCCCAGTAGTTGCTCCAGTGTCGACACCGTCACGCTGCACAGCGCCGGGCGTTCCAAAGCGGTGCGTAGATAGGGACAGTTGCGCTCCACCAGCTGGGGTCCTTCATCGCCGTCTCGAACCTCTGTAAAGGGGTCATCTTCCAGGTAGATTTCCCTTAGCTCCTCCAATCGCTGCCGCAGATCCTTATCCGCCAGCTGCGCTGCCCAGCCGGTTACCTGCTTGTCGCTGATAGCAGCCAGCACCTGGCGTAAGGACTCCCTCCCCAGCGCCTCGTCCACGGCCTCGATCAAGGCGATGGCCAAAGCCCCGTACCGTTTTGGGAATTGCTGCTCGCCCGCCACCGAAAGCGAATAGTAGCGCAGCGGACGCCCCGTCCCCGACGGATTGGCCCGCTGCTGGGAACGCACCAGTCCCCCCTCCTCCAACTGCCGTACCTGTTGCCGTGTCGCCTCATAGGTCACATCCAGCCAGCCGGCGAGCATCGCCGTCGTCGCTTCCCCGCGCTCTTTGAGCAACGTGAGTATCTTTTCTTTGGTTTCTGCGACATTCATGGTGAATCCTTTATCGTATAAAGGCTTTATAACATAGTAGAAGCACTTAATCAAGTTATTGCTTGTAAAAGAGGGGTTTAAAACCCCTGTCCAACGAAGATGCAGGACGATGCGGCGGCGCGTCTCGAGATTAGATTTCTTGCATCTCACCGGCGCTTTCTGTAACGTTGAGCCTGACTCTAGCTCATCCGGTACTCATTTAGGTGTCGCACAATATACCGTGAGTGGAAGCGACCTGATTTCTGCCCAAGACGATATAACAGCCGCGCCGGCATATCTCTGGCCCGTAACGGACAGCGATTACTTGCCTCGCCACTTCTGGCATCGACTATTTCGCGTCGCCTTGCAGGCGCTGGCGCTGTTTTCGCTGTTGGTTGCTATGCTTGCTCCGTTCTTCGATCATTCCTACGCGCAACGGGATCCGCACCACGCGCATATTTTCCTTGGCGCTGTGGATGCCGCTGCGCTATCCGACCACCAACATTCATCGCCAGCAGAGCATGTCAGCCGGCGAAACGGCGAAACAGCGTTGCTCAACGTAACAGGCATTTTCTCCGTGCCCGGCGCGGGCGATTGGGCTACGCAAGGCTTGCACGCGCCTCTGCTACTCGTGCTGGCCCTGCCCATCGCCTTCTTCGCCGCCGCCATGGGTCGCTTTAAGCGCCTGCCATACGACACCGTGCTTGTGTGCAGACAACCATTCTTACCCCCTCCTGATAAACCTCCCCGCTTCTAAACAAGAACAACCGTCGGCGAACGAGTCGCCGAGTACACCTATTCCACTGTTTCAATAGTTTTCGCCGTTGCCAGACGCCGGTTCCTTCGGCGTCCGCAAAAACGAGGAATCTCAAAGGATAAAACGACATGCACCTTCTGCAAAGAACGACCAATCCTGCTCGCGTTGCTCTGGCAGCGCTCGCACTGTTGCTTGTTCTGCTAATGACTACCACACACACCGCGTTGGCTCACGAAACCCGCACCGTCGGCCCCTATACCTTCGTCGTTGGCTTCAGCAACGAACCGGCCTTTGAAGGCCAGGCCAACGGCGTGCAACTGCGCGTGCGCGAAGGTGAAGACTCCGACGCGCCGGCGGTCGAAGGCCTGGAAGAGACGTTGCAGGTTGAAGTTACACATGTGCCTAGCGAGACCACACAAACCATGGACCTGCGTGCGGTGTTTGGCGACCCAGGTCATTACACAAACGACTGGATCCCCACGGCGCCTGGACAGTATCGCTTTCGTTTCGTCGGCGCCATCGGCGACCTGGAGGTAGATGAGACCTTCGAATCCGGACCGGACACCTTCGGTTCGGTTGAACCTGCCGATGCGCTATACTTCCCCGAAAATGTACCCGCCGCCCGCGAACTTGAAGGCGCGGTGCGCGGCGCGCAGTCGTCGGCCGACGAAGCGTTAGGCGTGGCCCTCGATCTGGAGGAACAGATAAGCCGCGTGCGCACGCTGTCGCTCGGTGCCATTGTCCTGGCAGTTGTGTCGGTCGTCGTTGCCGCCGTGGCCTTCGTCGCCGGCAGACGTCGAGCATAAATACATGAACCGTAGATATCTAACTGCCGCATATGTCCTTCTGCTGGCCCTAGGGCTTCTACTTCTGGCGCCGGCGCGCCCGGCGCAAGCGCATGCCGCCTTCTCGCGCTCTGATCCCGCGCCCGGTAGCGTGCTCCCCGAGCACACGCACCAGGTGACGATCTGGTTCACAGAACCTCTGGAACCGGAGTTTAGCGAGATACAGGTCTTGAACACCCAGGGGCAGCAGGTGGACAGCGGCAACAGCGAGGTGCTGCCCGACGACGAGACGGCTATGACCGTCTCCTTGCCTACCCTACCCGACGGCACCTATACGGTCGTCTGGCGCAACGTCTCTACCGTCGACGGGCATAGCTTGCGCGGCTCCTTCGTGCTCTCCTTCGGCGAGGCGCTACCCGGCGCGGCTGCCGAAGGCGCCGAGGAAGGCCGGGTGGAGCGCGCGCCACTCGCGCCGCTGGCGCGTGGCCTGGTGCTCTTGGGCGCGCTCACGATTACCGGCGGCCTGCTATTTGAGCGCCTGCTCATCGTGCCCGTGTTCTTCCCCGCCAACGCCTCCGCGCAGGCTGAGGCTACAGGCCGCCGTTTGCTGCGACGCGTGCGCCGGCTGCTGTGGATCGCCGTCGTCGTCTTGGGCCTGGCCTCTGTCTACCAGCTGGTGGGACAAGCAGCCACGCTCTTTAACGTGTCCCTGGGCGACATACAGGAGCTTTACGTAAGCGTCGTGCTGCGCACCACCGACTGGGGACGTCTCTGGCTATGGCGCGCCTGGCTTTTCAGCATCGTCGCCATCTACATGGTGGCAACGACCCTCATCGCTTCGCCCTTGGAATTGGAGGAAGAGGATGCTTCGCTATCAGAGGATCGTGATGCAGACGACGATTTCGTGGGCAAGATAGCCCACGCGCTGGCGCTGCTCGCCGCGCTGGGCATTCTGCTGGCCATTAGCCTCACCAGCCACGCCGCCGCCCTGATCGAACTTCGCGCCGCGGCCGTCTTCTCCGACTTTCTGCACCTTGTGGCTTCAGCCGTGTGGGTGGGCGGCCTCTTCCACTTTGCGCTCGCCGCGCGCCCCGTCTTTGGCATGGAACCGGATGAGCGCAGTGCAGTGCTCGCGGAACTCGTGCCGCGTTTTTCAACTCTGGCACTGCTCAGTGTGGGCACACTGGTAATCACTGGCCTCTACAGCGCCTGGGCGCAGGTCGGCATCCTGCCCGCTCTGCGCACACCCTACGGGCTGACCTTGCTTGGCAAACTGGCGCTCTTCGTGCCTCTTCTTGCCCTGGGCGCCATCAATCTGCTGCGGCTGAGCCCCAAACTGCGTCGTGAAAGCGACGCAGGCGCCAAGCTGCGCCGCACGGTTACGCTCGAAGCGCTGTTGGGTCTGGCTATTATCCTCGTCGTAGGCCTGCTCACGGGATTAGAGCCCGCGCGGCAGGTGGCGGCGCGGCAAGGCGTCGGTCAGGAGCGAACGCTTACCTTTGAGGATAGCGCCGAGGGCACCGAGATGGTGCTCACCGTGGAGCCGGCGCTCACCGGCGCCAATGACCTCACCGTAGAACTCTTCGACGCGCAGGGTCGTCCCATCGCCAATGCTTCTGGCGTCACGCTGGAACTGACCTACCTGGGCGCAGACATGGGCGCAATCACCATTCCGCTTGATCAGGGACAGGAAGAGACGCAATACGTGGCCTCAGACGTACTCTTTAGCGTCGCCGGCGACTGGCAGGCGGCGCTCGTCGTGCGACGACCTGACGCCTTCGACGCGCGCACGGCCTTCCGCTTCGACGTCCGCGCCGGACAGACGCTCCCCACATCTGTGAACACCGGCTACATCCTGTGGGGCATCGAACTGATACTGCTCGGCGCGCTCTTTGCAGGCGTCTCGTTGCCCCTAGGCGGCTGGCGCACGCGGCCCGGTCTCGCACTTGCCACTCCCGGCGCCCTCGCCTTGCTCGCCGGTTTCGTCCTCGCGCTGGGCGCCCCCTTCTTCGTCTCCGGCGCGGAAGAAGAGCTCGTCAACCCCTTCCCACCGACCTCTGAATCGGTCGAGGCGGGACAGGAAGTCTATACGGAAAACTGCCAATCCTGCCACGGCGCTTCCGGCCTGGGCGATGGCTCTGCTGGCGCCGGTTTACAACCGCCGCCGGCCGATCTCGTCTACCACGTCCCCTTGCACGGCGACGCCGACCTCTTCACCACCATCACGGAAGGCAAAGAAGGCACCGCCATGCCCGCTTTTGGCGACCAGCTCAGCGAGGAGGAAATCTGGCATCTGACCAACTACTTGCGCACGCTCGCCGAGTGAAGCAGATCTGAGGGTGGGTCATCATGACCCACCCCTTAAAATGCGCCGATTGGTGACCAACGTCACCTCCACAACCTGCGAATCGTCACTCCTGCACATGGCAACTGAAGATACGATCCACCAGGTGTGGGATCCACCATGCCCTTAGCCCTTAGAGGAGAACACACCGCATATGTCTCTAGTTAGAACGCACTTGACCCTTCTTCCCCTTTCGCTCGCTCTCCTGCTCGCATTTTTTCTGCCGGCGCCAGTTTCCGGCGCAATCCAACCACCCACGCCAATCGCCGATCTCGACGACGTGCAGGCGCTGGAAGACTTCTTCGACGGCCTGGCCGCCGCCCAGCGCGACGCCTACCCGGTGGCAGGCATGACTATCTCCGTCGTCAAGGACGGCGAGCTGCTCTTTGCCAAAGGCTACGGCTACGCCGACGTCGAGAACCAGATCCCGGTTGACGCCGACGAGACCCTCTTCCGTCCAGGTTCGGTCTCCAAGCTATTCGTGTGGACGGCGATGATGCAGCAGGTCGAGGCCGGTACGCTGGACCTTGACACAGACGTGAACGAATACCTCGATTTCCAGATCCCCAACACCTTCGAGCAACCAATCACCTTGCGTCACCTGATGACGCATACCCCCGGGTTCGAAGACCAGGGATTGGGTCTTTATGTTCGTTCGGCAGACGAACGTGCGCCGCTTGGCGACTATCTGGCGCAGAACATACCCGCACGAGTTTTTCCCCCGGGAGAAATTATCGCCTATTCAAACTATGGCGCCAGCCTCGCCGCTTACATCGTCGAGCGCGTTACCGAAATGCCATTCTACGAGTATGTCGAGCAGCATATTTTCCAACCACTGGGCATGGAGGACAGTACTTTCCGGCAGCCTGTACCCCCGGAGCTAATGTCTGATTTATCAGGCGGATACCAGTACCAGCAGGGGCGCTTTGAGAAAAGGAACTTCGAAGTCATCCAATCGTACCCCGCCGGATCGTTGAGCTCCACGGCCACCGACCTTGCCCGCTTCATGATTGCCCACTTACAAGATGGCCGCTTTGGCGAGACGCGCATCTTGCAAGAACAAACCGCGCGCCAGATGAAGGAGATGGCCTTCGCCCACGACCCGCGCCTACCTGGATGGGGAACCGGCTTTAGCGTCGCCGAGCGCGACGGACTGCGCCTCGTAGGCCATGGCGGCGATACGTCTTACTTCCACAGCGAGTTGGCCATGCTGCCCGATGAAGGCGTGGGGCTATTCGTTTCCACGAATACTGACCGCGGTACATTCGCCCGCTTTCACTTCATGGAGGCCTTTCTGGAACGTTACTTTGTGGAGGTAGCGCCCGAACGCCCACAGCCGCCGTCGGACTTCGCGCAGCGCGCAGACGCGTATGCCGGCGCGTACTACCCGGCGCGCATGAACTTCAGCAGCATAGAGAAAATCCTGTCGCTACTGCAGCCGGCGCAGGTACAACCAACGGAGGATGGGCTGTTAAGGGTCACCGGCGTACTGGGCCCAACGCCCACCTACTGGGTCGAGCGCGCACCGAATGTATTTTCCCCGGTTGGCGGAGAGCTGCCGGCGAGCGCCACGTTGATGTTCGAGGAAGGTGAGACCGGCGACCAGATCGAATATCTTTACTTTGAGCAATCTGCCTACATTAAACAACCGCTATACGCCTCACCCGCCTTCAACTACGCTTTGCTGGGGCTTAGCGTGTTGTTCTTCGTGACGATGGTTATTGCCGTGCCCACCGCGACCCTCACTCACCGCCGCTATCGTCAAACTGCGCCTCAGCAGATACCCGCTCACCCGCGGGGCGCACGCACGGCGCGCTGGTTGGCCTGGCTCCTGGCTCTGTTTAACCTCATCTTCTTAATCGGCTTTTTCATAACCGTCAGCGATCTGAATAACGTTATTTTCGGACTGCCGCCTACTCTGGAAGCTTTATTGCTCGTGCCCTGGCTTTCGGCGGTTCTATCGTTCATAGTTGTGGTATTCGCCGTTCTGGCCTGGCTCAGGCATTATTGGACCTTGTGGGGCCGTGTTTTCTATACACTCTTTGCGCTTACTACTCTGGCCTATCTCTGGTTCTTGCGGTTCTGGAACTTCCTGTAAGAGCCAGTTTTACAGCCGCGCCAGCACTTCCCCGCGCCGGAACGTGCGCGCGCCAAGCCATAGCAGGGCCAGGTCCACGGCCCATAAAATCAGTCCAAGTAGCAGCACCATGCCCAGACTGAAGTACATGACGCCCGTGGCCTGGCCAATAACAAGCAGTATGATGGGGATGACCACGGCCCCGCCAATCTGGTACGCCTCCTGAAAGCCGGTGGCCCGCGCCGACACCAGGACCATGGCGCCTAAGCCCAGCCCCGCAGCCGCCGGCGCCACCCACAGCGCCAGAACAAGCCACATCAAATTGGGGAAGAATATCGCGCCTATCGTGGGCCACGCCGCCAGGTTGGCCACCAGCCCGTAAAGCACAAATCCACCCCAGGAAACAGCCACGGCAGGAATTAGCGCTGAGAGCACCTTGGCCAGGAACAACTCGCCGTCGCTCGTCGGCGTGTAGATCAGCGCCTCTAGCGTCTTGCGCTCCTTTTCCCCGGCAAAGCTGTCGGCGGCAATAACGTTGGCCACCATCAGCGGCACGATCAGGTAAAACGGCGCCAGAAAGTACACCAGCATCAGAATGACGATCTGCTGCACCTCGTCGTATCCCGCCAGTTCCGACCGCAGTCCGGCCGGCATGTTCTCCAGGAAGGCGCCCAGTTCCGACAACGGAGAAGTTCCCTGCTCTGGAATTAGGGGCGCCAGCGCCGCTAGCGCCGGTAAGGCCACAAAGAGCACAATAGGGACGATGATTAGGGGAATCATTACGCCCTTGCTGCGGGAGACAGCCTTTAAGTCCTTGCGCACAATGGCCAGAATGGCGCGCCTGTTCATGGTTGCGTCTCCTTTGTAGTGTTGTGCTTGTTTCTTTGTTTGTTATCACTATGCGAATGCCCTTCGTGCAGAGCAAAGTATACATCTTCCAACGATGGCTCTTGCTGCGACACACGGTAGATGCGCACGCCGCCTTGCACCAGGGCCGCGACCAGTTCGGGGATTTGCTCCCGCACGACGCCTTGCACCGTGATAGTCGCTTCAGCTTCCCGAATCGTAACAACCCCGTTGAAATCGGGAAACGCCTTTATGATTTCTTCGCTTTGCGAAACGCCTCGCGCATCAATCCCCATTTCCAGTTGCGCCCTTGAGGCAAACTGCCTGGCCAACGCCGCCGGCGTGCCAATGGCCACCAGGCGCCCCTGTTCCAAAACGGCCACACGGTCGCACAGCCTCTGGGCTTCGGCCAGATTGTGGGTACACATAAAGACCGTATGCCCGCGCTCCTGGCTCAGCTGCTGGATCAACCGGTGCACCTGGCGTGCCGCTACAGGATCAAGACCACCAGTGGGTTCGTCAAGAAATAACAGTTCAGGTTCATGAAGCAAGGCTCGCGCTAACGCCAGCCGCTGCTTCATGCCCTTACTGTAGCCGCCCACATTCTCGTCGGCGCGATCCGTCAGTCCGAACATCTCCAACATAGCGCCTATGCGCCGCACAACCTCTGCCGGCGGCACGCCGAACAGATCGGCGTAGATGGACAGGTTCTCGCGCGCCGTGAGGCGTTCTTCGAGCGAGGGCGTTTCGGTGAGCACGCCCGTCCGCAGCCGTAACGCCGGGCCATCTTGCGCCGGATCAAGGCCCAGCACACGCGCCTCGCCCTCGCTGGGCGCCAGCACGCCGTTCAGCAGGCGTACGGTGGTCGTCTTGCCTGCGCCATTGTGGCCCAGGAAACCGAACACTTCGCCTGCCTGCACCTCTAGCGTCAACGCGTCTACAGCCAGCACATCGCCAAAACGGCGCGTGAGGCCCTCGGTCGTTATGACTGCTTTTGACATCGCCGGTTCCTCTGAAAGTCAGTAGCCATCAAAGACATGCTATTGTCTACTAGGCGCCACACGCTTGCTGCGACTATGCTCACTTGGAGCCGGCGCCGCTGGTGCAAGGCTATGTTCATCAGGCGCAGGAAGCAAACTACCATACATGCGAATCCCAAGCCAGAGGGTGGCGGCAATAATCGCTGCGAAAATTGCCAGCGGCGCAACCTCTAGCGACCCTTCGTAAACCCATGCCATTAACAACATGGCGCTAATCGCAGCCGCCATGGCGAATGCCTTGACTACGACCGTCGACGCCAACAGGTAACCGATTGCGTGTCCGCGCCAGGCCGTCACGCCTGTAAACAGGGCCAGCGGCACGATCAGTCCCAGATCCAGCGCCTGAACCACGAACGTGGTCTGTCCGTCCAGTATACCTTCTATCTGTCCCTGATAAGCTGGAATAAGCCGGCCCAGCCACATGAACAGCAACAAGCCGGCGAGCATGAAGCAAAGCGCCGCCATGCCGCGCCGGGGAAAGCGTTCAGAAAAACGCTCTGGAAGCTCTGAAACGGGAATGGTAGCGACTATGAAAACGATGGCGACCAGACTCAGGGAATAGATGGCGATGAAAAGCAGGAACAGCGGACCAAAGGCCCAGGTGACCGCGTACATTAGATACTGGTAGAAAAAATATCCCAGGAGACCAAGCACAAACAGTCTGCCCTGAAGCGAGCCACGGGCCAGCGACGGTAGCGCCAGCAGTAGCGCCGGCACGGCAAAGAACAGCGTGATTATGTCCCAGCCAACCCCTTCGGCAACCACACGCTCGGCGTTATAAGCGTAGACGCCCGAGGTAGCCATCTCATACTGCTCGCCGCGCACGCTGTTGACCGTCTCAAACGTTCCATCGCCACGCAGGAGTATCCCTGTCCCGGCGGCGATGGCCGTGAGCAACGCAATGGTAAGGCAAAGAACTACGAGTTTAAGATAACTATTGTATTTCATTTGAATTTTCTCCGTTGATAGAGTCGCTTCTTTCATCACTAACTGCTTGTTTCACTTCAAATAGGGCTCGGTTAAAGGCCTCGGGCTCTGCCATGAACGGCGTGTGCGCCGATTCCTCGAAAACGCTCAGCTCTTTGCCTGCAGGCGCATGGAGCTGATCGAAGTATTGGCGCGTCGCCGCTAGAGGTGTAATGTAATCGTGACGCCCGTTGAGGAAATAGACCGGTACGAGCAGTTCCGGAACATCTTCCATAGCATTGAAAGATTGGTACGCCGGGTCATCCCACATCGGCCCGCTGCCCCGGTTCATTCCTTTTAGGGCGGCCAGAACATCGCTGGCCCGGTATTCCGGAGCGCGTAAGGCAAGCCAAAGCAGCCGGGCCATACTCACATCAAAATCGCCGCCGTAAGCGTCGATCATGCGCGCGTAGGTCACGTACTGCTCGTGGTCGCTGTACGATGGCGGTCCCAACGCACGTAAACGTTCCAGCTCTTTCTCGTGCCCCTGCGCCTCCATCTCCTCCAGCAGCCAGGCACGGCCGATTTCCTGGCCCACTTGTGGCGCCACCACCTGCCCCACTGCCACGTAGGCATGGTAATCCTCGGGATATTCTTGCACCATTTTAATGCCCAGTAGTGAACCCCAGGAATGGCCCAGCAGGTAAATCTTTTCCTTGCCCAGACGCTGCTTCAGAAACTGCGTTAACTGGTGAGTATCGTCGATGAACTGCTGCATAGTCATCGTCTGTTCGTCAAAGTCTGTACGGTTCGATTTCCCCGCCCCGCGCTGGTCCCAATGAACGACGATAAATTCTTCTTCCAGTCCCGCGTTGAAGTGACGGGCCAGCGGCATCTGCGGCGCTCCCGGCCCGCCGTGCAGCCACAGCAGCACCGGGTTAGAGACGTCGTTGCCGCGGATAAGAATCCACTGCTCCATGCCCCCGATGTGCACACTCTCTAGTGCAGCAATGCTTCCAGACCGTACAGCGCCGTGTTCATCTCGAATGGGCGGCGTCCAGGCAGGCCGCGCAAGGAATAGACCCAGCGTAAACATCAGGAAAACCGCCCCTACAATGGCCACTGCTCTGATTTTACGCATCGCATTCCTCCCGGTGTGTTCACCTCCCATCTTCGATGATTGGTCGCCTCACAACAACACGCAGGTGGAGAGTTTCCCACTCACCCGCAATGGGGGGCTTTATCCTGGTCGAGTGGCTAGGCGTAAATCTCTACCGCTGCCGGATGTGGTGGCAGCCACCGTCGATCTATCCTGTTCACATAACAGTGAACCGCACGCTATGGGGATCGTCACCGTAGCATCGCACCCGTTCATGTCGGGAGAGGAGACAACGCTATGACTTACGCGATTAGGCCTAAGCGCGCTCGCGCTTTGTTCTGGCTCGCTTTTCTGGCCGGTGTAGCTGCCTGCACCGTGGACGGTATCAGTCACACAGCGATATATGGCTGGCTGCATCCTGTCAGCATCGGCGGCGCCATCTTCGGAGTCGGTGCCCTTGTTCTCGCCGCCAACGTACTCTTCAAGGGACCGGTGAGTGAGCGTGTGAGCCTATTTGCCCTACTGAGCATTGTTGTTCTAAAAGTGATTCTGGCGCGGCTCTATGCCCTACCTCTGTAAAAAGGAACTCTTATGAGCAGTATTAACCAGTCTACTCTCGCTAGCCGCTTATTCGACGCTCTACTGGTGGCCGTCGCCATCCTGCTCGTCGCCGCTGTCGAAACTGGCGCGGGCCCGACTCTAGGCCTCGGCAACGGACTCGCTTTTTGGCTGCTTTTTCTTGTGGGAATGACCATTTGTGCGCGCGGCCCCCTGGGCCAGGGAGAGCGTTACGGCTGGACAAATTGGCGCCATCTGCTGGGCTACGTTTTGGGCGCAGTGGCGCTCTTTATCGGTGCGGCCGTGCTCTTTAATTTCTCCTTGCCCGCTATTGGTGGCGAGCGTGCAGCCGTACTGGCCCTAGGGCTGGTAATGGCCGTCAAGGTCGCCATCGCCCGTCTCTATCCGCGGCCGGCAGCTAGACTTTAAGAGTGTATTTTACCAGCGTGGGCCGAATAACGTCAGGGACTCTGCCACTCACTCTTGCCAACTCGCCACCAGCGCCACTGGATTAACCACCCGTAGTTGCTCTTCCCGCTCATCCACTTCGACCGTGATCACATCCGCCGTTTCCAGCGCCCGCTCCCAAAACTGCTCCGGCGTGAGTGCCGCATTGACCTGACAGGCCAGCGCGTAAAGCCCCGCCACATACGGCGCTCCATGACTATAGCCACCCCGCCTCTCAAACGTGTAGACATCTCGCCCTGTGTGGCCGGCATAGGTGCGTGAATCAATAGGCACGAATAGCTGGTTTGCATTGGAGAACTGGCTAGGAACGAATATTGACATCTCATACGATGCCGGCTTCTCCGGATCGGCGAGCGGATCCCTACCTAGCCCACCATAATCATAGGGATAGTATTTATCGATGCTCACCGAGACGACCATCACGCCCGCCTCCCGGGCGCGTTCGGCCGCTGCGATAACATCATCAAAGCCCGCAACGCGGGCAGTCCAGTCCGTAGAAATAGAGATAACGCGGATCTTCTTCGCCGGCGGCAGCGACTCATTAATCTCTAACAGACGCTCAATGGCCCTTGCCGTCGGCGTGTAATCGAGCGTTTTCGCGCCCAGCATGCTCAGATTCCAGTCACTCCGCGCAATGTAGTAAACGGTGGCATCAGGCGCCACACCTGTCGTTTTGCCTGCCAGGATGGAAGTAACCATCGGACCGTGCGCCTTGGCCCGATTGTCAAAGTTGTGTATCTCTTCGTAGAGCACAACGCGATCACCGTACTCAACGTGATCGACGAGCAGGGTCTGGTCGATGATGCCCACACTGACGCCCTCCCCCGTGATGCCTTGCGCGTGCAATGTGCGCACCCCCAGCCCGGGATTCTTCCCTAGCTCGAGCATCTGTTGCGGCCGAAGCCACCAGGGAAGAGCCCTTGGCCACTTAGTGTTGGAGTCAAAGTGCACAATAAACGGCTCTTGTGCACTATTCGACAAATTTAGCTCCGTCAGGTCATCGGCTCGAAGGTCCACTACCCCAAGTGAGCTACTCTCAGGCAAGGAACGAAGTACGTCTCCCTTGAGCGACGAGGGCTCCGGCTTGCGAACGACGCCTACCTGTGACCCGGTCAGCTGTGTCTGAAAACCGAACTGCGCCAAATAGCCGGCGAATGCCGAATAGCCTAGGACGACGACAAGAACTAGAGTCAGTCCTACCAATAGCAACTTCTTCATAGCGGCTCCCTCTTCCTGCCGTTGCTACGCTATCACCCCTCCCGCACCGCGCTCCAGAAGCGCCTCACAGAGAACGCTTCACCGCTGAGCAGCGTCTGCACGCGGAACAGGCGCGACATTAGCCACACCATGAAGGCGGCTGTAACGCCTAAGAGCGCAAGGCTGGCGATCACCTGCCACACGGGCACCGTGGCGCTCGCCAGGCGCATGAGCATAGCAATTGGCGCAGAGAACGGGAAGAGGCTCAGGCCCACAGCCAACGCGCCCTGAGGCGAGCCGCTAATGACGACCCATAGATAGATGGGAATCATCATGGGCAGAGTAATAACGAAAACCCAACTGCGCGTCGCTTCCAGATTGGGCGAGAGCGCGCCCAGGCCCGCCATGAGCGTAGCGTAAAGCGCGTAACCGCCCAGCGCGAACAGCAGCACGAGCACCAGCTCTTGTGTCGTGAGATTGATAGCGCCTAGCAAGCCAGTCACATCCTGGCCCACGATGAGAAGCACGCCGGCTCCTAGTGTCAACCAAATAGCGTACTGTACCATCGTCAGCGCTCCTAATCCCAACAGCTTGCCCGCCAGCAAGGCCGGGGGCCGCAGCGAGACGAGCAAGATTTCCATGACGCGACCGCTCTTTTCCTCCGTCAGACTCTGAAGCAGATAACTGCCGCTGGTAAACAACGGTATCATAACTAGCATGGCCACCAGAAAGGGCATCATGTTGAAGAAACCGTTGCCCGTCGTCGCCTCCGTTTCTCCACTCACCGTCTGAACCGGCAGCTGAAAGCTCTGAAACGGGTTCTGCGCGCGGGATACCTCGGTCAACGTCGCCGCGGGTAGCAGATTAGTGCGAAGCAACCAGTCAAACGCACCCGTCTCCGGCGGCGTTGCGGGTAGTTCGGCCGTTACGCGGCGAACGTTGCCCGTTTCCCGGTAGTCGGCCGCAATCACATAGTAGGATTCAATCTCGCCCTCGGCGAGCGCAGCGGCAGCGGCGTCAAGGTTCGTGAATGCGCGATATTCTTCGGGCCGGTTCTCAGGCGTGCGCTCGATGAGGCCTGCTTCGTCTACATAGGCGACAATGTTCGAAGTTGCCACAGAGTCGGGTTCGGCAGCGGATTCATCTGTGGTTTCTTCGCCGGCGGGCGCTTCTTCCGACTCTACAACAGCAAACTCGCCGCTAAAACTGCCGGTGAGCATAACCACCAGTAAGATGACGGGTACAAATATCGAGGAAAGGATAAAGCCGCGGGTTCTTACCCGTTGGCCGAATTCACGTTTGGCGACAAGAAATACTTTAGACATGTTCAAGACTCCTCAGGCGGTTCGCTTGGTAATCTTGGAGAAATCGGATGCCTTTTCTTAAGCACCTGTCTCGTGAGTCGAACGCAGAGACATCCGATTTCTTGGCACGCACTGTCACGCCTGCACCAACGCGCGCCAGATCTCTTTGGGGCGCAACAGCTTTCCATAGTTCAACATCGCGGCGCGGAAGAGGCGCGTTACAAGCCAGATAGAAAAGGCCAGACTTGCCAGCAGAATGGCCACCGCGCCTGCCATCTGCCACGTTGGTACTTCGAAAAAGACACTGCGCATCAGGGCAATGCTGGGAGCAGTTAGCGGAAACAGTGTCAAACCAACTGCCAGCGGCCCTTCGGGATTGGAGAAAATAGCCGCCATGAGATAAATGGGCGCCAGACCCAGGAAACTCAAGGCCCCGGCCAGTTGCTGCGCCTGTTGTGAATCGCCGGCAAGGATGCCCAGACCGGCCGCCAGCACGGCAAACAGAAAGTAGCCGGGAACGATAAGCAATATGCCCCAAATCAAAATCGTCCAGGGAATAGATAGCTGCTGCAGGCTAAACTGGTCAGAAAAGGCCAGAAATAAGGCCACAGCACCGCCGGCAATCCAGATGGTGAACTGGGTCAGGCTCAACAGCGTCATACCCACTATCTTGCCCGCCACCAGTTCCACTGGCCTCATTGAGGTAACGATCATCTCCATCGCCCGCTGATCTTTCTCCTGGATGATGGCCGCTCCCATCTGTGTTGTGCCAAAGAGCACGGCGAAAATAAAAGCGATAGCCAACACGGCCGGCGTCGCCACGCGAATAACGAGTCCGGGTCCTTCAGAAACCGCTTCGCCGCTGACCTGAGCGACATAAGTGTAAGTAGCGGGGTCATCCAGGCGCTCAAAGACCCAATCCGGCTGATCCGACAGTAGCGCCCGTTGCATGTAGAGGCGCAATCCTTCCTCGACGACCGTCCCGGCTTCCTCATCACTATGGTAAGTAACCGCCTCGCCTTCGAAATACCCTTCGGGAATCACTAAGTAGCCGCCAATTTCGCCCGCAAGATAGGCGTTCTCTGCAGCTGCCGGGATGGTATACTGCTCAAATCGCAGCGTCACGTCGAGGTCAACCACATCTTCCTGAAGCGCAATTTGGTCCACAGTCGCCAGTCCCCCCGTCTCGTCGACTACGCCAATGGCCGAAGGCACATCTCCCTCGTCCGGCGTTTGCGTGATGATGGCAATTGCGGCGACGCCGATCATTAACACAGGAATGCCAAAGGTCAGGATAAGAAACATACCTGAGCGCACCCGCTCACGGTACGTCTTGCTTGCGATTAGCCACATCTTCCTCATGCGCCGTTACCTCCCAGGTGTCCATCGGTCCCTTCTTCGGCAACCGAACGACCCACAACGCGCACGAAAATTTCGTCCAATGACGTTTGCACGCGCTCGAAGCGTTCCACAACCAGGTCCGGATTGTGTACCAGCGCTTGCAAGACTTCTTCCGGCGGCACTCCTTCCTCCACGAGCAAGCGATAGTCGCCGTTTTCCGTGGGGCTCATCTGTTGCACGCCGGGTACATTCTCTGGCTCGCCGCGCAGACTGACTTCCATCACATTTGTCGAGAAGCGCTGGCGGATTTCGTTCAGCGTACCGTATAGTAGGCGCTTGCCGTGGTTGATAAGTAGAATGCGCTGGCACATCTCCTCCACCTGGTGCATCTGGTGCGTGCTCATGATGATGCCCGCTCCGCGGTCCCGCATGCGGAAGATTAGCCCTTTGATCAGCCGGGTGTTGACCGGATCCAGACCGCTGAACGGCTCGTCGATGATGATCAG